>JAITXQ010000060.1 GCA_031284675.1 Rickettsiales bacterium
TTAAATAAGTGGCTGCATAATAAACCAGTGCCAGCTACTTGCATGACACCCTTCATGGGCTCTTAAATTACTTTAGCTATAAATATTTAAGAAATTTACCAAATAGAAAAAAAGGCAAAGAAACCCCGAGTTAGCTAGTCACTTACTATCTCTGTCGAGTATTGGCATTTTTTGATGTCTTGTAACGCTTTACAAGCGCGTTCAGCTTATTTAGATAAAAATCTAGATGTAGATGAAGTTTTGTAAAGACATACAGTATCTATGTACTGCAAAAAATTAAACATAAAACGCCGATACATTAAGTAATCCTTACCTTTTAATCTGCAGATTGGCGAAAGCAAATACAATAGCTTCACTACAATGGTAAAAAGGCTGGCGAAGTTTGTCAAGTGATTTTTATGGCCTAGCGTCACGTGCTGGAATGACACCAGTAGTTAATATTTCGTATTTACTCTACTGTAGCATGGGAAGTTCATACAGTTGTGCAATAATCCCGTAAATTGGGTGTCATAATAACTACACCCACATTGACTTTGGTGTACATGACCTTGAAAGATTGCAATTCAATACTTAAATCTATTAGGATAGTAGGCAAGTAATGGAGCTCAAAATGCATAATGTACAAGAAACTGAAAACTTAAAATTTGATGCTGAGGTAGGGAAAGTACTGAATATAGTAATTCATTCACTTTATACCAATAAAGATATTTTTTTGCGTGAGTTAATATCAAATGCATCGGATGCATGTGATAAGTTGCGTTATGAATCTCAACTAAATCCTAATTTGCTGGATTCTAATGATGAATTAAAGATTACTATTAGCTCCAATAAAGATAAGAATGAGCTGTATATAACCGACAACGGCATCGGAATGAACAGACAGGATTTAATAGATAATCTTGGTACAATTGCAAGCTCTGGTACACAAAAATTCTTGGATGCAATGAAAAATAGCAAGGATTCGAGCCAAACTGTGGAGCTGATGGGTAAGTTTGGTGTCGGTTTTTACTCAAGCTTTATGGTTGCTTCAGAAGTGATAGTGGAATCAAGGAAAGCTGGAGAAGAAGAATCTTGGATCTGGCAATCCAAAGGAGATGGAGAATATTCAATAAGTAAACCAGATGATCAAGTCCCTCGCGGAACCAAAATTACACTTATTATGCACCCTGAAGAGAATGAGTTTTTAGACAAGTTTCGTGTTGAAAACATTGTCACCACTTATTCAGACCACATAAATTTTCCTGTTGAATTTATAGATGAAGAAGGAAAAAGTGAAAAGTTAAACAGCAAGGCTGCAATTTGGACTAAGCCAAAAAATGATGTTACTCAAGAGGAACACAATGATTTTTTCCGCAGCGTTGCACATGTTGGCGGGGAGCCTTGGATGATATTGCATAACAAAAATGAGGGAGCAATAGAATATACAAATCTGCTTTACGTTCCTTCTATTAAACCTTTTGATTTATTTCATCCAGATAGACGTTGTTCTGTTAAGTTATATGTAAATAAAGTCTTTATCACAGAAGATAATGTACAGATCATACCGCAGTATTTACGTTTCTTGAAAGGTGTTGTTGATTCACCGGATTTGCCTCTCAATATCAGCAGAGAAACCCTGCAGAACAATCGAGTTGTTGAGCAAATCAGGAAATCCCTAACTAAGCGTGTAATATCAGAGCTTGGTAAGAAGGCAAAAGAGAATTTAGAAGAGTATACAAAATTCTGGACCAATTTTGGTGCAGTTTTAAAGGAAGGTCTTTGTGAAGCTGTGCCAACTGATGAGAGAGAGGCGCTGCTCTCAATTTGCAGATTTCACAGTACAAGCGATGATAAATTAGTTAGCATTGATGACTATATAAGCAGAATGAAGCCTGAGCAGGAGCATATTTACTACCTAACAGGCAATAGTCTTGATTCAGCGAAAAACAGTCCGCAACTTGAAGGATTCATCAGTAAAGGGTTGGAAGTGCTTTTGTTTGTTGATCCAGTTGATGATTTTTGGACTAGTGTAATTCATGAATATAAAGATCAAAAATTTAAGTCTGTGACTCGTGCTGATGTTGATCTGGAAAAATTCTCTTCAGAAGAAGATAAGAAGCAAGATGAAGAAAATAAATCTAGCGAAGAAGAATCGAAAGAAAATACAGATTCTATATTGCAATATTTCACCAAAGTTCTTGGTGATTCAGTGAAAAGCATAAAAATTTCCAAAAAATTGACTGATAGTCCTGTATGTTTAGCGGTTGATGAAGGTGCTATGGATCTTAGAATGGAGCGTTTTTTACGTGAACAAAAGCAGCTAAATTACCGCACGCCAAAGGTGCTGGAAATCAACACTAAGCATCCTGTAATAAAAAGCATAATGAAATCTCATGCTGAAAATGGTGAAAATCCAACATTGGAGGACATGATCCACTTATTGTTTTATCAAGCTTGTATCGTTGAAGGCGAAGAGATGGATGATACAAGCCTATTTGCTAAGAGATTAAACTATTTACTTGGTAAAATAACTGTTTAGTGTTATACTTGATTAGTTATTAATAGGAGATAAGATATGGTTACCGATTCTTTAACATCAAGTGCTACAAGTGTATCAAACAACGATTCAAGCTGGGTTGATTTAGGTGTAGAAGGAAATCAAGAAATAGCTGAAGCTAAAGGGCAGCACAATTCTAGGAATTCGGGTATTGAAAGAGAAGAAGAGTTTGAAGTTTTAGGTGGCAAAAGTCAAGAGATACCAGTTACTCCATGTGATATACCCCCTGAGGATTTAAGCTTAGAGAATGGAATACTTGCAAACTTTCCTGATGGTTGTAATAGGTCGTATACCGTAAAATTAAAAGATGAAGATTTATATGATATCATTCCTAAAAGTTTAACTTTCGCTGAAATAACAAATATCTTAAATCAAGCTATAAAAGAAAATAATTATGAAGAACTAGAGAAAATTGTACGAAAGATTGAAGGTTATGAAGGCTATCTTATTACACTAGATAATGAAAATCTCAAAAATTTCTGTTTAAACCAGCTTAATTTGGATTTACAAAGCAGAAGCGATCACCAACATATATATTCAGGCATACTATCACGATACGGGTTTGATCAAACAGAGTATAATCATAATTATTTAATAAAAGAATTGGTATTATTGGCAATTGCGGCTAATGACAAATTGACAGAGAAATACCAGGATATACTTTTTGACAAAAAAAACTTAAGCCTTTTACCTCTACTTGTTGGTGGTGAGAAATATATCTCAACTTTTATAGGAAAGTTTCCTGATCTCTATGGAGGTTTGAAAGATAAAGCCATACAACTTGGTGAATCCAATAAAATTGGCTTTTTTTCAGTTATAGCATTAAGAAAAGAACAGAATTTATTGGGCTCAGTTCTTGTTGGCAATCATCTTGAGGATTTAAAAGAAATTTTACAGAAAAGTAAACTTGATCCTTTGTATGGTATGCTTGAAACAGCGTCTCTAATCAAAAATGAAGAATTTATCACGATAGTGCTAAATGCATTTGAAAGGTGCATTGATGCTCCAGCTAAAAAAGATCTATTAAAGAAGAGTTTTGTTACCCTACTAGAAACTGCAATAAGCCAGGAACTTACCTCTGTTGTTAAGTACTTATGTGAACGATATATCAACAGTAAAGGTTGTGCCATTTACGGTGTATATGAACAAGCATTTGCGGATGATAAGGTTATTACAGAGTTAAAACAACAAATCCTGAAAAACATAGGAGCTCGTGGTAGAAGAGAAATTTATGATTTAATTCTGAAAACTGCTTTGGGTGCTGGCAATATTGTATTTATTGAGCGCTTATGCAAAAAATGTGCTGAATGTGGTAATGATATTATTGGTTATCTCGATCAAAAATTGCAAAATAACGAATTTGATGAAATATATGAATCAATCCTAATTGCATTGTCTAATACTGGAAATAAAGACATTATAGTCAGTGTACTTGCTCACATTCAAACCCATCAAAATGTATCACATAACGAGCAAGTAATTAGGCAGGTCATACAGAATATACTTAGAAATGCAACACACTACTCAACAGGCCAAGAAGATTACTCCTTAGTCAAGGAAGTATGTTACTTATGCACAGAAGATGATGCAATTAACGAGGAGTGTGGGATTTTTAAATCTAGCATAGGAAAGCACATAGAAGATCTGGAAAAGGAAAACAAATTATTGCAATCTGAAGCTTTACGTGAATGTAATTACAACTATTTGCCAGATATTGTAAATGGATTAGCTCAGACTGCTTACATAGTATATGATGAATACACTAAAGATCTAAAATACAATAAACGTCAAGGTTTGTGGGATGCAATGTACCAAACTCCTGGAACTTTTATAACACGAAAAAGAAGTAATAACGTTGCAGATAAATTAGCAATTCCAGTTATAAAAAGTGACATTCTATCAGAAAATCCAAAACCCAAAAGTACAGACAATCAACAGCCACAAAAAAATACTGTGGACAATGGAAAAAATATTATGAATAATGGAGAGACTTCAACAGAGCAGCCTATTGACAATAATTATGAGGGGGATAAAATGCATAGTAGTAGTCAGAATACAAAAAGCATAAAAGAAAGGTTGTCTGATGCTATCTTGGATATCAATCTCGAGGAAGTGAAACGTTTAGTAGAACAAGGGAATTATAATATAACTGAACTTGTTTTAAATGAAGCCTTAAAGGAAGCTTATGAGACAGAAGTTGGAAAGGGGGATAAAAAATCTAAAAATAAGCTCAAAAAAATTAGAGAATTTCTTGAAGCAAAGCCCAAGAGCATTGGTGCTAATGTTGCTGCATCACCAGTGGGTAGCAGTGTAGGAAATATTAGTGCTACTACAAGTGGTCGAGAAATCCTTAATAGCGACGATGAAGAGGAACAAGTTCCTGTTCAACTGACAGGGTCTGAAAGTCAAGATGTGCAACCAGATTTACCATCACTTTCACCACAGAGTTCTGCAAGTGGTGATGAGCATAGTGGTAGTTCTCCAAACTTCATCAATGTACCTACGAGTAGTGAAGGTGATACTGACAATAGCAATGGTGAATATGTTAAAGTTTCTCCTGAGGATATAGCTAAAGAGAACCCTGCTTTCAAAGATAGTGGTAGTTCGCAAGATACACAACCAGAAACTTCAGTACCATCACCTAGCGCTTCTCCAAATGTTGACGATGAGCCTCCAGTTTGGAATGTAACTGATGAAGGAGGACCTTTACTAAATATAGCAAGTGAAGGGGGTTCTACGTTCAAAAGTAACAGAAGTCTACTTTCACCATCACCGAGTGATGATGAGGATTGGACTGATGATGAAGATGATGTGCCTTTACTAGATACAGTAGAGCGAAACTCTACGCTCAAAGGTAGTAGTAATCCACAAGATACACGACCAAAAAAACCAGTACCAGCGCCAACACCAATACCTCCAGTAGTTAACCATGAACAAGTGGACAATGTTTCGACCAGCGAACAGCCTAGCGATTCAGGCAAAAATAACCATATTTCACAAAACACAAAAAGTAGTAATCTGCATATTATAGCTGCTTCCGCATTAGCAATAGCCGGAATTGCTTTAGGAGTAGCTATTGCAGTTTACTTGGAAATGTTAGCAGTGGGAATAGCAGTTGGAGCTTGTTGTCTAGTTGCTGCTGCAGTTATATACTACTGTACGCCTCAAAGCTCAGTTGAAAACAGTGAAGTCGAAAAGGTTGATATGCAGAAAGGACCTATTACTGCATCTGTATAATAAATATTGTAGTTTACCATTTAATAATTTATTATAATTATATTAATTATTAGTGAATAAAAATTTGGTAAACTACGAAGAAATATTCTTAAATAAAATCAAAGATATAAAAGAGGAAGGGCGCTACCGTGAATTCACGCATTTTGCGTCATTGCCTGGCAGGCTTCCTCACATTATGGATTATGAAAGAAATAGGGAAGTCATCGTCTGGTGCAGTAATAATTACCTGGGAATGTCGCAGAATGAGAGCGTCATTGCCGCTATTCAAAATTCATCAGTTGGTGCTGGAGGAACGAGAAATATATCCGGTACAACAAAGGAAGTTGTTGAGTTGGAAAAATCTTTAGCTTGTTTGCATAACAAAGAGGCTGCTTTAACTTTTGCTTGTGGATATCTTGCCAACCAGACTACACTAAGCACTTTATCGTCTGTTATTCCTGACGTAGTAATTTTTTCAGATAAAAAAAACCATTCTTCGATGATAGAAGGCATAAAATCAGGAAAAAGACCAAAACATATATTTAGGCATAATGATGTTGATCACTTAAAGCAGTTGCTAAAGTCCATAAACACAAAAACACCAAAAATAATAGCACTTGAATCCGTATATTCAATGGATGGTGATATAGCGCCGCTTGAAGCGATATGTAACCTTGCAGATCAGTATAATGCAATTACTTATTTGGACGAGGTGCATGCAGTTGGCATGTATGGTTCACACGGTGGTGGAATTGCAGAAAGAGAAGGTTTGATGGATAGAATAACCGTTATTCAAGGTACGTTATCAAAGGCTTTTGGGGTTATGGGTGGGTATATAGCGTCTTCAAAGAGCTTGGTGGATGTAATAAGAAGTTCCGCTCCAGGATTTATTTTCACCACCGCTATGTCGCCTGTTTTAGCAGCAGCAGCGAAGGCAAGCGTTGAACATCTAAAATCAAGCAACATTGAAAGAGAGATGCAAAAGGAAGTTGTTGAAAAAGTAAAAAGCTCATTGAGAAATGTAGGAATTAACTTCATTCCAACAAAAACTCATATAATTCCAATAATAATTGGTGATTCAGAGTTATCCAAGAGAGCGTCAAAATTATTATTTGATGAGCATGGAATTTATGTTCAACACATAAATTACCCGACAGTTCCAAGAGGAACTGAGCGTTTCCGCATTACCCCTACACCTTATCATACCGATGAAATGATAAATCATTTGACAGAGTCTCTTGTAAAAGTTTTTGAAAAGTTGTCTATTCCTGTAGCATGTTTATGCTAGTTTAATATCGCCAGCAATGACCAATCCGTTGTCTTCCATTAGCCTTCCACCGCTTTCTTGCAAAAAAAGCCTGCCGAGCAAGGCTTTATATTTGTTAACTCCAGAGTAAACTATTCCACTGTGCCTTCCTGCAGCAAGGTATGCAAAACCTAAAATTGTTGAACCGATGGAGCGTACATTACTATTGCCAGGCAGTAATTTATTAAATAAATTACCACTTACATCTATTAACCCCCCTTCACGACTTCTCATCCGCATTTTTATATGACGAGATCTAAAATCTTCAAGAAAAGCACCTTTCTTTTCTTCTGCCCAAAAAGTTTCCCTAAGAGCCGGAGCATCGATTACAACTGCCACAACTTTATTTTTATGAATGAGACAAACTGATATCGCAAAATAAACCATGCAACTAGAAAAATTTTCTCTGCCCTCTATAGGCATAATGAACCAAGTGTAATCGTTATCTTTTACTTCTTGCTCAGCATCGTCTTCGAATATAAAACCATAATCTTTTTTGTAGCTGTACAGATAGTCTTGTATAATTTGCTTGGATCTTGAGTAAGCTTTATTAATAAAATCCGCTGATTTAACATTAGAGATTTGTAATTCATTAAAATCGCGCATAAGCTGCTTGGAAGCATTACGCACAGAATCAAGCATCACATTAATTCGCGGCGATGAAATGGACATCCTTTCCTTTTATTCTTTCACCCTTTCATAATAACTGTCATCGGGAGTATATACTACAATTTTATCTTCTTCTTTGATAAATTGGGGAACATTAACACGCATTCCATTTTCCAGAATTGCAGGCTTATAAGAAGCAGTAGCAGTTTGTCCCTTAATAACGGACTCTGTTTCTTTTACAGTAAATGTGACATAATCAGGCACATGCGCAGAAATTATTTTGTCTTGATAAGCTACTACTTTAATTTTCATGTTATCCTGTAAATAAATCTTTTTCTCTCCTAGCAAGTCCAAATTTATAATAATTTGCTCGTAATTACTTGTATGCATAAGATTTACAATATTCCCTTCAGTGAAAAGATAAACATACTCCTCTTCATCTAAAATTGCCCTTCTGATTGTTGCATCAGAGCGAAATCTTTCATAGTGTTTTGCTCCGGTTTTGATATTTTTCATTTCGGCTTGTATGTATGCACCACCTTTACCAGGTTGAGTATGCATGATGCCTATAACCAAAAACAATCCACCGTTGTGTTCCAACACCTGACCTGGTCTGATATCGTTAGCTCTTTCTGCCATAATTACATTTTCAGTTTGATCTTATGATTATAAATAGCTTTGTATAAATATCAAAGTCTTTATTAGTCAATAAATTCCGGCATATTAAGCACCATATACCTTTCCTTTATATTTACATGTGGAAATATCTCTTTAACAAAAGATAGCATAATGCGCTTTTTTGTGCTGATAACCAAAATTTCTAATATATCTCCTGAGCCAAAATTATACACAGATTTTACATATCCATATAATTCATTATTCTCCAGCCTTACTTCCATATCTACAAGGTCACTTTGATAAAATTCATCCTCATCATTTAGCTTTGGTAGCTTGCTTCTTTCTATATATAGTTTCTTACTCCTTAAAAGCTCTGCTTCATTACGGGAATTCACACTACTGATTGTTGCTATCACTAAGTTATCACCTATAACAGACACTGAATTTATTTTATAACTCTCATCGCCATTTGTTAGCTCACTATATAAGGAAATGTTTTCAGGCTTTTCAGTAAAAGTTTTTACTTTAACAGCCCCTTTAATTCCGTGAGGAGAAGTAATAATTCCTAAGCATATTAAATTGTCACTCATATTAATGTAAATATCTAATCAGAAAATTTCTCAGACAAATACTGTCTAAGAACCTCAATTCCTTCATCAATTTCTTTTTCAGTGATAATTAGTGGAGGCAAAATTCTCACAACGTTATCTGATGTTACCCCAACAGTGAGCACGCCACGATGACTTAACTCTTCTGCAAACTTTTGATTATCCATTTTCACTTTTATTCCAAGCATTAGCCCATTCCCTCTTACTTCTTCTATCACTGAAAATTTACTTGCCAGGTCTTCCAATTTATTTTTTAAATAATTACCTCTAATTTCAACATTTTCTAAAAAGCCAGGGCTTAGCAATTCTTCGAGCACAGCATTGCCTACTGAGGTTGCAAGCGGATTGCCACCAAAGGTGGAACCGTGCATGCCGACCGCCATATACTCAGCAGCCTTTTCAGTTGTAAGACAAATTCCTAGCGGAAAGCCTCCTCCTATCCCCTTTGCAAGAGCGCATATGTCAGGTTCCACTCCTATATGTTCGTATGCGAATAATTTTCCCGTCCTACCAGCACCACATTGTACGCAATCAAAAAATAATAATACGTCATTTTCATCACACAGCTTTCTTAGTTCTTTCATAAAGGCTTCATTCATTACTTTGACACCACCTTGCCCCTGTATTGGTTCTATTAATATAACGCCTATACCACTCGAAATTGCTTTCTTCACGCCCTCAATATTGGGTTTAATATTATCACACCAATCAATATAGGGATTCAGTAATTCAAAAAATTTCTGTTTATCGTTTGCAGCACAAGTTAAAAAGGTTCTTCCATGAAATGCACCATGAAATGTTAAAATTCTATGGCGGTTTTTATTGCCTTTTCCGTTTTGGTATGACCTTGCAATCTTAAGCCCACACTCTACTGCCTCTGATCCAGAATTTGCGAAAAATACAGCGTCAGCGAAACTGTTGTTTATTAATTTTTCTGCAAAATTATTGGTAGCAGGTATATTATAGGTATTTGATATATGCCATAACTTTTCTCCTTGCAGTTTAAGAGCGCTAATTAATCGCGAATTGGCATGACCTAAGCTACTAACAGCTATTCCAGAGTGAAAATCTATGTAGCACTTACCTTCAATATCATACAAGTAGATACCTTTGCCATAAGAAAAATTTATGTTAATAGGAGAATAAACTGGTAAGGTAGGAGAAATTGTCATAAAAATATGATATGTTAAATTTTATTATTAATAACATAAAAGCCGTTGTTTTACAATGAGAAGGATATGTATAAGCTAAGTAAATTAATGTTTTCTGCGCTAAAGAAAAACAAATACACAAAAGTTATCGCATTATTTTCATCAATTTTTATGATTTTATTTAGCGTGATATATTGTAATTATTCACTCAGGAATAATTACCTTTCTTCTTACCGTGGTTCAAGTGTAAACTTAAAAAGTGTACTAGAGAATAGCATAATAAAAAAATACCATTATTTACTAATAGAAAAGCATCACATTGAATACAAGAATTTTGATTATATAAACCAACTGGTAAAACTACGTGCTGAATTATTACAATCAGTTAGCAAAGTAAAGGATTTTAGCTTAACACTGTATGATCAAAATAGCAGAATAATATTCAGTAATTTTAACACTCAAGATCATGATTATGAACAGTTACTTACAGACGATGAAATTGATAAATTACTAAATAACCAAGAAATATTTTATACTACAGGAAATACATTAACATCTATTTTCCCTGTATTTTATAAAAATAGCACTAAACCGTCGTTTTTTTTGAAGATTCTTCGAAACTATGATAATTCTTATGTTGTAGCATATGGCCTGTTTTTAACGTTTGTAAGCTTATTATTAGTAATTTTAATATTAATAATGTTCTACTTGCACTTTTCTAATACCCAAATGCTAGTCAAACAACATAAAACTAACATTGAATTACAGCAGATAAAAGAAGCATTAGAGCAAGAAAATGCAAATAAGCTAAAGTTTTTTGCAAGCGTTACACATGAATTACGCACACCTCTTAATGCTATTATTGGATTTGCAGAGTTGATTAAGAGTGAAACTTTAGGTTCGATTGACAACCCTCAATACAAGGAGTATGTGGACGATATATATAATGCAGGAACACACTTACTTACCTTAATTAATGATGTGTTAGATTTTTCTAAAGCTGAATCAAGTAGTTTAACAGTAGAAAAAGTAAAGTTTAACCTGAACAAAATAATAGATTCATGCTTAAACATGCTATTACCTAAATTAAAAGAAACCGGGATTAATTTAAAAAAAGAGATACCTAATAAACAATTATTAGTCATTGCAGATCCCAAGAGAATGAAACAAGTTATAATAAATTTATTATCAAACTCAATCAAATTTACCCCCAAAGATGGTTTAATAAGAATGGTGATTAAAGAGAACATAGAAAAAAACTTATTAACTATTGAGTTTCATGATAATGGAATAGGAATAATGCAGCAGGACATATATAAAGTTATGTCTGTTTTTGGCCAGGCAGATTCGGGATATAGGAATGAAGGTACAGGAATTGGATTACCACTAAGCAAAAAATTAGTAGAATTAATGGGTGGAACTTTCAACATTAAAAGTGAAGCAAAACTTGGTACTACGATAACGTTAAACTTCTTTTATGAAGAGCAAACATGTGAAGATTTGATTGATTTTTAACTAGAATTCTTGAATATGTAAAGATTACCTAATTCATTATTGTGTAAAAAATTCAATGGCGTTAAGGGCTTGGTGTAGCCTATGCTCGTTCAAGAGCGTAAACCAGAAGATAGGCAAAATTTATCAATAAGATCGCTGGCCCAATTATCGAGAAACCTTATCTGTGTTAGCGATATATAAAATTTGATATTCTGACTACAATATACTACTATAGATAGAAGTGTTATTAATGGAGCAAGGTATGGAGTTAGCAGTAGGAAATAATGCACCTGATTTTAGCTTACCAACAGATTCTGGTGAAAATTTATCATTGAGTGAATTTTTTGATAAAAAAAATGTAGTTCTTTATTTTTATCCTAAAGACGATACTCCGGGTTGTACAATGGAGGCAAAAGATTTTAGAGATAAAATAGATGATTTTTCTTCCCTTAACACAGTGATAATTGGCGCATCAAAAGATAGTGCTAAGTGCCACGCTAACTTCAAAGCAAAGTATTCTCTGCCATTTTATTTAGTTTCTGATGAGAATGCTGAAATGTTGGAAAAATATGGTATTTGGGTAGAAAAAAGCATGTTTGGCAAAAAGTATATGGGTATAGAACGCACTACTTTTTTAATAGATAAAAAAGGTAAAATAGTGAAGATCTGGAAAAACGTAAAAGTTAGTGGACATGTTGATGAGGTTCTAGAAGAAGCAAGAAGAATATAAATAAAAGAAAAACTATTTAGGTCAATGGCTACCCATTGCTACATAAAAAAGTTGAAATTACATAATTTTCGTAACCATTCAAACTTTGAACTGGACTCAGACGATAGCTCGGTTGTGATAACTGGCAAAAATGGTATTGGTAAAACTAATATACTTGAAGCAATCTCGCTGCTTGCTAAAAGCAATGGAATGAAAAAAGCAAAAGCCAGCGAAATGCAAAATAGATTCAGTAATGAAGATTGGGCAGTGCACTATGATTTTTTTAATGGAACGGATTTTAACTCAATTGGTATTGCAAAGAGCTTTAATAAGAAACTAATACAAATTGATGGAAAAACGCAATCAAGTTACTCATCTCTGTATAGAACATCCAATGTAATATGGCTAATTTCACAAATGGACTATGTTCTTCTTAGTTCTCCAAGTGATAGATTGAAATTTTTAGACCGTATAGTTTCACTATTTGAAGAAAATTACACTTGCTGCTACATGAAATATAGAAAAGCTAAACATGAGCGAAGTAAACTATTAAGGGAGAACATTTTGGACGAAAATTGGCTCTCTAGTCTTGAAAATGTCATGGCTGTTAATGCAGTTAATATTTTACATATGCGATTATCTGTTTTAAAAATATTATAAGACACAATTGATAACCATTCCGCTGAGTTTTTTCCGAAGGCAAGTTTCAGGTTCAACAGCCAGATAACTTTGAACGATACTGCAGAATATTGTCAGAATCGTCTAAAGGAAAATAGAGAAAAAGACTCATTAACTGGTAGAATAACCTTTGGTGTGCATAACGATAATTTTCAGGTTTTTTGCCAAAAAAGAGACGTACCAGTAAATCTGTGCTCTACTGGAGAACAAAAGTTATTATTGCTTTCTATTATTTTATCCAGTGTAAAAGCAAGGTGTATTCATCACAATAAGGCACTACTTCTTCTGCTTGATGATATAATGTCTCATCTGGATAAGCATTACAGAAAGGCGTTAATAGAGGAAGTGTTAAGTATTCAATGTCAAACTTGGATAACTGATGTAAATCAAGATAATTTCAATAACTATCTTTATTCTTTCAAGTTTTTTGAATTGTGAACGGTATGCTATTTTGCTAAGCAGGAAAAAGGCAAAAGAAACCCCTTAATAGCCTAAAGTACATGAAACTTAGCTATTTTACAGTCTAATATTTACATATAAAAAAACCAGATGCGCCATCTGGTTTTTTAAACGCTTAAGCTAATGATTCAGAATGTTAGACCTGCTGTAGAAAAGATTCAGAAAAAATGCAACGCACATACGACAAAGATTACGCAGAATGCGCTGAAGAGGATACGCTACATTTTTTGCTGAATTTTGATTGTTTAACCTGTAGATTGAAGATAGATTTCGCTAAAACACCTTCGTTATTAACGATAATAAAGCTGTCAAAGTTTGTCAAGCAATTTTTTGCATTTAATTTAAAATTAAAAAAGCTCAAGGGAAAGAGGAAAATAAGGTCAGTTTTTGACATTGCGTCTTTCCAAAAATTACTTCTGTTTAATTAAGTGGAAACCCGTGAACGTTCAATGGCGTCAACTTAAGGAAGCGATTATGTGTAAAATTTCTCTCTAAAATTTTTACCATTAAATTATCCAAAGAGTTAAAGAAAAAACGCTGTTGTTTCTATGAAAAAGTTTAAAA
>JAITXQ010000007.1 GCA_031284675.1 Rickettsiales bacterium
CCAGACAAAACAGTTTTGTTATATCTTCCATGGGTAACCTCATCTATTTTTTTTGTATTTGTTGAGTTTACCCTACTCTCCTGCCTTTTCTATTCTTTTTTTAATCCAGAATTAGCGTTTCTATGGCTAAAAAAATCTGAATACCAGCTAACTACTTGGGTGATATCCTTCTTGTAGGCCTATGTTTGTACAGTTGTGCGTCACGCGCTGGAATGACAACTTAAATTGTTCAATATAACCATAAATTTGTTTCGGTAAATCTAATTTGAGTTAGCTATAGTATGTAGACCATTGATTAGCCAGTTTACTTTTATGATTTTCATGTTAAAGTATAATTTCTAGGTGAAATGAGTGGCTGCTGTTATGTAATAAACATGGCAGAGGAAAGTCCGGGCTCCAAGGAAAAATAGTGACGGGTAACACCCGCCGGAGGTAACTCCAGTTATAGGGCTACAGAAAATTACCGCCTAAAATATTTTTAGGTAAGGGTGAAAAGGTGTGGTAAGAGCACACCATAATAATGGCAACATTGGTAGTCGAGTAACCAACACTAGGAGCAAGATTAAATAAGAGTAGACTTTATGTTTTCCTCATATCTACTCGGGTAAATCGCATGCAGTAAATGGTAACATTTACTCTAGATAAATAGCTACATAAACAGAACTCGGCTTATATTTCACCTAAACATTCACATGATATGTGCAATATAAGCCGTGCTATATTTAAATATGTAGGCATTTCATGCGTTGTCCTTCACTTGTTCTGCTTGATAACCATCGCTATTTTCCCCTACATTGACATTAGAATATTCATCATCATCAACATACTCTTTCAGAACATATCCTCTGCCCCAAACGGTTTCTATGTGGCTTTTTCCATCATTTGCACTTTCAAGTTTCTTACGTAATTTGCACATAAAAACATCAACTATCTTGTTATCTGAAGGTTCATCCAAACCATTGTAAAGATGATTTAAAAACATTTCTTTTGTTAATACTGTTCCTTTACGTAGTGCTAGCAATTCTATCATAGAATACTCTTTGTTAGTAAGGTGAACCGTTTTACCTTTCACCTCAACAACCCTGTGATCAAAATTGATATTTATATTACCAATCTTTATCACTGATTCAGGATGGCCTTTAGTACGACGCACTATGGCCTTGATTCGAGCTAGTAGCTCACTTTTATGAAATGGTTTGGTTAAATAATCATCAGCACCATACCCGAGTCCTTTAGCTTTGTGGTTAACAGCAGACATACATGAAAGTATTAAGACAGGAACTTTGATTTTTGCACTTCTTAATCTTAACAATATATCATATCCATCAATATCACCAGGCAAGTGTATATCTAGAATAACTAGGTCATAGTAATCTCCGTTTGAGGAAACCATATTATTGTTATAATCTTGTGCAGAAGTGACAACATCACAAAAGTGCCCATCAGAAGTTAAGGCATTGACTACAGTCTTTGCACTTACTTGATCATCTTCAATTAATAATATACGCATATTTTACACCCCATAAATAATTTATAATTTTAGTAATATATATAACTAAGGAAAGTAACAAATCAAATTTTTATTAACAGATGATCAAAATTACACTTATTAATTAATAGTAAATATACCGTTCCAAAATTGTATAAATAGATCTAAAATGTGATAGATATATTATGTACCATAATAATAACACTATTTTTATTAAATATTGAATTAAAGTTATTATCGTTAAAAGAATACTTAGGTTAATAAATATTTAACTATTTTATATATCTGTGTTATATTTTTAATTTACTTATCCTACTATTCTAAAGTATAAGTAATATTTTCAGGAATATTGTGTGACAATATCAATTTTAGGTGCTGGTACATGGGGTACGGCAATTGCAATTTCATTAAGTGGTAAGCAAGATATAATTTTGTGGACTCGCAATGAAACTACATTTGAATCAATCAGTGGGAAAAGAGAAAGTGACAAACTATCTGGTTGTCGAATTTCTGATAATGTGTCAGTAAAATTAGCTATTGAAGACACAATTGATGCTTCAGCAACAATCCTCGCTGTCTCCACTCAATCTCTGAGGAAGGTATGTCAGCAGTTGCATGATTGTAATCTGAAAAAAGATGTAGCAATAATTTTAGCTTGTAAAGGAATAGAAAAATCTACATTAAAATTACCTAGTGAAATAGTAAATGAAGTTTTACCTAACAATCCTGTTGCTATTTTTTCAGGCCCTAGTTTTGCTATAGAAGTCGCAAAAAAATTACCCTATTCAATGGTTCTTGCATGCCAAAATAACATATTAGGTTCAAAGCTAATGTCAGAACTACAGCAAGAAAATGTTAAATTACACCTTAGTAGCGATGTTATAGGGGTACAGGTTTGTGCAGCGTTAAAGAACGTTTTTGCTATAGCATGTGGAATTATTTTGGGTAGAAAACTCGGATCTAATACCCATGCAGCACTGGTAACAAAAAGTATGAATGAAATTAAGGCTTTATATCTAGCAAAAATCGGCAACAGCAATATAGATATAGATACACTACTCGGACCAGCATGTCTGGGTGATCTAATTATGACATGCACATCTTTGAATTCAAGAAATCTGTCCTTTGGGTTTAAAATAGGTAATAGTAATAATGGCTTTGATGTTCAGCAGATTTTGTCAGAAGGCAAGTCAGTGATTGAAGGTTTTAGCACTGCTGAGTCCGCATTTAATTTAGCAGAAAAGCTAAAAATAAAAATGCCTATATGTGAAGCGGTCTATAGATTATTGTATGAAAATGCCTCTATAGAGGATACTATTTCTGTTCTTGTGAATTAATTTTGTACTTTGGTATATTGTGAAATTTTTATATAAATTGATATCAACATGGTGGCTGTCTGGCACAGTAAAAAAAATGCCAGGTACTGTAGGTAGCTTAGCTTCTTTTCCAATTGTTCCTGTAATACTGAGCAACAAAATTTTAGGTGCAGCAATTATTTCTTTTTTATTCTTAATTGGATTATGGTCTACAGGTAATTATATAAAACATTACCAAACTTCATATGACCCAAAAGAGGTAGTGATTGACGAAGTAGTTGGTCAATTGCTGACAATACTTTTAGTTTCAATATTGTTAAGCCAAGAGATGAATTGCTCTTTATTGTTGTTGTGCTTTCTTTCTTTTAGGTTTTTTGATATAATAAAAACGTGGCCTATAAATTTGATCGATAAAAATACCAAAGGTCCTCTAGGAATTATGCTAGATGATATTATAGCTGCAATTTTAGCCTGTGTTCTTATAGGGGCCTTTTATTGTTTATTATCGGTGTATGCAGGATAAAAAAATTTATTATTCAAGCTTAATTACTCAAAATCTAAAGGATTATATACTTTATGCAGCGAATTTATCTAAGTGGGAAGTGCATGATAAATTTGATAACACCATATTTACAATAAATGGTACCAGAGAGTCATTGTTTAATTTTGTGTTTTGTGGAGATCAATGTACCGAGCTTTCTATACAAAAAACTCTAGATTATCTCAGAACAAGAGGTATAGAAGCAACATGGGTGATAAATTCACATATGAAAATAAGGGATGTTTTAGAAAAGTATGAGATAAAACACGTTAGCACACCAAAAAAAGCTTTACTTAACATGAAGAATTACTTTTTACCTGCTGATATTATTTCAAACTTAAGGTTAAATGCTGTAAATAGTAGCGACCTCTTGGAACAGTTAGATTTACATACTTCTAAAATTTTTTATCATAGTGTTGGAATTGTCAGCACATTTTTTCGCGGACTATCAAATTATGATGATAAAAACTCAGGGTTAAGATTTTTTCTTGTCACACTAAACAATGAGATTACTGGAACATGTGGTCTTTATGTTCAAGACAGCGTAGCTGGTTTTTATAGTGATGGAGTTTTACCAGTGTACAGAAATCGTGGAATAGGTACCCAAATGGTTTTGGAAAGAATAAAGATAGCTCAGCAGCTTGAATGCAAATACATAGTAGCACATTGTATGAAACCTTCTATGAACCTTTATAAGAGATTGGGCTTTCAGATGTTAGGCAATCTTTACTTGTACACCTCTTCAGCATAACTTATGCATACCCTGAGCGGTTACAAATTTTTACATCTGTTTTAAGAGTACTATGTTTTTTTTGTATGAAGTGGTTTTAGTATTAATTCTAATATTATTCTTTCTTTCTTATTCTAAATTAAAAATTAATAATAAAATTAAGAGCTTACAACATCAAAATATTATCATCAACAATTTAATTGATACTGTGAATGATGGGTTTTATATTTGGGATGCGAAAAAACGTATAGAAAAATTTTCTCCCAACTTGCTAATTTTGCTTAATACTGTTTTTTACTCATTTAATGAGTTTGTAAATTTTTTTGAGCAATCAGAAAGCTTAATTAAAAATTTTACTGAGGCAAAGGAAATAAATAAATCTTTTACTCTAGATTTAAAGTCAAAGGACGGTGAAGTTTATTGTATGTGTTATGGCAGAAGCATAGTAGATGATTCTAACAATGTAATTGGTGCACTATTATGGATAAGAAATATTTCAGACTATAAGATAAAAGCTAACGGACTTGAGTTGGAAAATAATAAGCTTACACAAGAAGTGGAAAATTATGAAAACGTTTTCAACTCTTTACCATTTCCAATACTAAAATATAACAAGAATAAAAAGGTGAAGTTTTATAACTCGTTTTATGATAAATATATAAATAGCTCTCAGAAATTGGCTGTCGCTAGTAGCTCTTATAGCGCAAAACCAGGAAAACATGTCATAACTTGCAAGAACGAACGTAAGGTTTTCGATTTTGTTAAAATTCCAATACAAGGTTCTGGTGGCGTAGTAATGTATGGAAAAGATGTTAGCGATGCAGAAAAATTACATACCGAATTAAACAGTTATTTAGCTACACAGAAAAATTTGCTTGAAAGATTACCGGTTGCTATTGTAATATATAGTAGGAATCAAAAGCTAAAATTTTATAATAATGCTTTCATAAAAACCTTTCAATTTGATCCAAAATTTTTGGCATCTTATCCAACTTATCACGAAGTTATGCTTTACCTCTTTGAATCTAAAAAGTTTTTAGAAAAAGAGGATTTTCAAACTATTAGTAACCAAAAACATGAGCTGTTCAAAAAATTATTTGAATCATATAATGATACGATGCATCTCACAGATGGAAAAGCGTTCAGAGTATTAACAATACCCTACGCTTCAGGAGGTTTACTCTTCTCTTATGAAGAGTGCAAAAGATGACACTTAGACTCCTTCTCTCTCTACCATGAGCTGTTTTACTTTCGCTATCGCTCTTGCTGGGTTAAGCCCTTTCGGACAGGTTTTTGTGCAATTCATTATTGTATGACAACGATACAACTTAAATGGGTCGTTTAAAGCATCAAGTCTTTTACCTATCTTATTATCACGGCTATCAGCAATCCATCTGTAAACTTGTAATAATATTGCCGGCCCTAAAAATTTATCACTATTCCACCAATAGCTTGGGCAACCAGTCGAACAGCAAGCACATAATATGCAGTCAGAAAGGCCGTCCAATTTTTTTCTATCTTCAGGAGATTGAGTGTATTCTTTATTTGGTAGGGTAGGCTTATTTGTTTGTAACCAAGGTTTGATTGACTTATATTGCTCATAAAATTGACTCAAGTCCGAGACTAGGTCCTTTATTACATACATGTGAGGTAATGGATATATTGTTACTTCACCTTTTATATCGTGTATAGATCTAGTACATGCAAGAGTATTGGTCCCGTCAATATTCATGGCACAAGATCCACATATGCCTTCTCTACAAGAACGTCTGAAAGTTAAAGTCGAATCTATTTCATCCTTTATTTTTATTAATACATCAAGCACCATAGGGCTGCAATTATCCATATCAATAAAAAATGTGTCTATTCTAGGGTTTTTCTCATCATCAGCAGACCAACGGTAAATTTGAAATCTTCTAATATTTTTCGCTCTAGCAGGAATAGGATAAATTTTGCCCCTTTTATTAATTTTAGAATTCTTTGGCAGAGAAAACTGAACCATATCGCTTACCTTTTATCGTTTATCGCTAAACCCCTTTATTTTGTAGATAACATATTTTAGTATTATCTACTATATTTTTGTTAAATTCCTTTTAAAACTTGTGCTCGCATGATAACTGTATATCGTAGCCAAGCGAAGCTAAAATCTTATTCTCCAGATTTTTCATTATAACTTCTTTGTCTTCTTTCTCATGATCATAGCCAAGTAAATGCAGTAATCCATGTACTAACATGTGTGCAATGTGAGCAAGAATGGGCATACAATACTCATGCGATTCTCTTTCTATTGTGTCTATTGAAATTGCTATATCTCCTAAATCGCACTCATTAGATAGTTGCTCACACGGAAATGATAGTACGTTAGTTGGCTTATCCATTTCTCTAAATTTTAAATTAAGTTGATGTAGTAAATTATCATCAGCCAAAGCTATTGATATATTTGGTTTATAGTGGTCTATTTTTAATCCTTTTAGAGAAGCATTGATGATACCTAATACAAAATCTTCAGGATTTTCTATGATGCTGTGCCATTTCTCATCAAGAATATTTACTTCTAACATTCACTCATTCTTATTATTTCATTCCATTCAATTTCCAAAACTGGAGAAACTGATAAACGTGGTTGTTTTAATATAGCCATATTTTTCAAAAGAGGGTTTTGTTTTATATCGTTTAACGTTACTTGATTATTTAAAGGCTTGGAAAATTTCACATCCACCAATCCGAACTTGAGATCATCAGCATGATAATACCCTTTAAATACTTCAACTATTCCAAGTATCGCTTTCTCTTTACCTGTGTGATAAAAAAACGCAGGATCGCCTAATTTCATAATTTTCATGTAATTTTGAGCTTGATAATTGCACACACCGTCCCACTGCGCTACCTGCTCCTTTTCCATTTTTTGCCATGAATATTCACTTGGTTCTGACTTAAGTAACCAAAAATGCATTATTTTTTTCTTCTTAAGTAGGCCGGTATATCATAGACGTTGCTGCCCCATTTAACTCTTTCGCTTACCTGCTCAGCTGGTTTTGTTTCCAATGTTTTATCTTGCATACCTTCACTTTGGCTATAGGACCACTTAAACTTTTCTTTCTCTGAGTTCTCACTCTGACTTATAGGTGGAGCTTCTGATTTATTATCTCGACTATCTATACCAGTTGCAAGGACAGAAACTCTGACTCTTCCCTCCATTGCTTGATAAAAAGTAGCACCAAATATTATATTTGCATTTTCATCTACTTCCTCACGCACTCTATTGGCTGCAGCATCTACTTCAAAGAGAGTCATATCTCCGCCACCAGTAATGTTAATTAATATCCCTTGTGCGCCTTTCATTGATACATTATCAAGCAGTGGGTTAGATATTGCAGCTTCTGCAGCGCTAATAGCTCTATCTTCTCCTTCTGCCTCTCCAGTACCGATCATCGCTTTGCCCATCTCGCTCATTACTGTTTCTATGTCAGCAAAATCAAGATTAATGAGCCCAGGCATGACCATTAAATCAGTTACTCCTCTGATGCCAATATGCAGAACATTATCAGCAAGTTTAAATGCATCAGAAAATGTAGTTTTTTCATTTGCAATTCTAAATAAATTTTGATTTGGAATGACAATAAGTGTATCCACGTATTTTTGCAGTTCTTCAAGTCCGAGCTCTGCAATGCGCATACGGCGCACGCCTTCAAAACTGAACGGTTTAGTTACAACTCCAACAGTCAATATCTTTTTTTCTTTTGGTGCTCTATCCTTAACAGTAGCTCTTGCTTCTCTGGCTGCTTTTGCAATCACTGGTGCAGCACCAGTTCCAGTACCACCACCCATTCCTGCTGTAATGAAAAGCATATGACTATCTTTTATATGCTCCATAATCTCATCAATTGATTCTTCTGCTGCACCTTTGCCAACATCAGGTAAAGCACCAGCACCAAGACCCTTAGTTAAATTAATACCAAGCTGAATTTTCTTATCACATAAAGACTTTTCTAGTGCTTGAGCATCGGTATTTGCTACAACGAAATTCACCCCTTGCAAATTCGATTGAATCATGTTATTCACAGCATTCCCACCAGCACCACCCACTCCAACAACGGTAATTCTTGGGTGTAATATAGGTAACTCTGGCAAACTAAGATCAATAGACATTTAAATTACTCAACTTAGCGAATTCACTTGACAATAAGTTACCGCTTTTTTAACAATATGCAAATACTTTTCACTCCTATAGACATAAAATAGTAAATATGATTTACTTATTCTTAATATTTATACTAACAAGTATCATTAATCAATAGATCTAGACTTTTAGGTAGCATCATTCTACTGATACAAAAAAATAGAAAATGTTTATAAAAAGGGACAGAAACTATCCCTTTTTGTTTTATTGAAGCTATTTTATTATGCCTTTTTCTGCTGCAATTTTAACCGTTCTTGCAATATTAGTCAAGGCTGTTAATGGATCAGCCTTCTCAGCCATTTTAAGCTTATCACCGTCTTTTTCACAGACCTTAAGAATCTCTTCCTTCACTGCATCAATTTGACTTACTTTACTACTGTTCATATATGCAAGAGCACCAGCAGTAACTACTGCAGCTACTGAAAGAACAGCCAAACCAAAAGCAACTTGTGGTGATATTTTTGTACCAACATTTTCAGCATAAGCACTAACATGCTTAGCGCAGTTATCAACAAAATTCCTAACGCCTTCAACTTTTTTATATAAAACAGCTAATACAGCAACGGACACTGGTATACCAATAACTAACCCTGTTTTCCATGGATTTTCTTTTACAAGATTCCAACCTTGCACAGGAACTTCTTCAGTTGCTGACCAAAAGCCCTCTTCATTATATTTCTTTTTTATTGCTTCAATTTTTGTCATAACTCTACTCCTTAAATAGAATGTTAAAATTTCATTAAAGGCAGTATATAATGAAACAAATTGTCTGTCAAGTAAACTAATTTTTTAATATACCCTTATTCTGTAATTCAGCGCTTCAGCAATATGTGCTCTTTTTACTTCTTCACTTTTTGCAAGATCTGCTATGGTTCTTGCAACTTTTAATACGCGTGTGTAGCCTCGATTGGAAATGTAATTTTCTTTCAGTACGTATTTTAGCAATTTTAACCCGGCCTGATCTGGTTCAGTAAATTTATTAAATGCTTCACCGCTTACTTCTGAATTGCAACGAATATTTAATTCACTATAACGCTCAGTTTGAACTTTTCTTGCTGCTATCACCCTTCCTCTTATAATCTCGGTACTTTCTCCCTCCACAGAAATTTCAGGAGAAAGTATGCTGACGTTTGGCATTTCAATGCATATGTCTATTCTATCAAGCAATGGTCCTGATATTTTGTTTTTGTAATCTGTGCCACACTTTGGAGCTTTGTTGCACGATCTGCTTGCATCACCTAAATAACCGCACCTGCAAACGCTAATTCTGGATTAAGGAAGGAAGAAAGTATAGGAAATGGAAGGCTTTTTGGATTTCACGGAATAGGAAATGAGAGTAGAAAAGATGTGAACCAAGAAATTAACAGGAGATCTA
>JAITXQ010000009.1 GCA_031284675.1 Rickettsiales bacterium
TTAAACTTTTTCATAGAAACAACAGCGTTTTTTCTTTAACTCTTTGGATAATTTAATGGTAAAAATTTTAGAGAGAAATTTTACACATAATCGCTTCCTTAAGTTGACGCCATTGTGTGTTGAGTAACGACAATTTGATCTGAGCTAGGATTCCTGTTTGTTGAATGAATAGGTGGTGTTTGAAATGGTTTAAATGCACGGTTTAATGCCTTCATTTCTATTTCTTCAACAAAGAGTTCTTCTTGCGGGATATAGTGGTTATGCGTTGCAGGTCGTTCAGTGAGATTTTCATATGTTTCTTTCAACCAAGCTCCGATCATACATGAACCCCTATGCTTTTTCTTTAAATTGTTTCCATGATCTACTGAAACTTGCTAATGTGTTATTGAAGAAAATATTTATATTTTCTCTTGTATTATATTTATAGCTTTCGTTACATTCATGTTTTTCTACATGTTTCCAGCCTTCTTCATCTAATGTGCTCATTTTAAATTCCTGTTTTATTGTTAATATATATATATTATATGTTAATAAATTAAAATTGTCAAGGATGGGTTTGTTTGTATTGTGTAAAGTTTCCGTTGTTTTCTTTAAATTTGCTTCAAGTGTTGAACAGTGGGCGCTTAAACTTGACATTTTCAAAGTATTTAGGTAATATTGCTATATATTAATTACATAAAGCTAGGAGAGAATATGCCTACTAATTCTGATGAGCAAAGAAAACTTTCACTTGAAGAACGGATAGTTATTATGTCTTTAACATCTGTGGAAAATTTAAGAATCTATAATGTTGAATCAGTTAAGAAAACGACTGACACAATAAGTTATTATGTTGAACAAATAAAGGAGCCCTCTGAGGAATTTATTAAGCAAATCAATGAGATACATACTTCATTTATGTGGAAACTTGATCGTCTTGATCATGATACCTTGAGAGAACGCTTTAATGAAGGAGTAACAATAGATGCACTAAAAGAATATGTGCAATCTGTTGGACAATACTTAGAATGCACTTCAAAGATTTTATATAAATTTGGTAAGTTAAATGATGAAAAACAACAAGGTAGTGATTTAGTAGCAGAAAAACTTAAAATAATAGAAGAGATTTCAAATCCTAAAAGCAAGCCAAACGCTTGTAGAACTTGTTGTGCTTTAAGTGGTGGTGCAATTATTGGAATAGCTATAGCATATAGCTCCTGCTATTGTTGCTGTTGCAGTATTTATTGCAGCCACTGTTGTTGGTGTACTGGTAGGTTATGGTACTGGAAAATTTTGTGAAAAGGTCAGTGAAGAAAAGCAAAAGGATCCTTATATGAGCACAGGTACTGCAATTAAGAACGTACTTACTCCTGAGTGTTTGAAATACAATCACAAGTTTACCAATAAGGCAGGCATTTAGTATTGACTTTATAACGATAGTCACTTTAAATTAGTAACTATTGTTGCAGCTAAAGTATCAATGCCTTTTTTCTTTTATTTTTTTGCAATTCTAAGCATTTTATCTGCTGTTTGTGTCATTAGCGTAAGAAATCCTGTGCATGCAGTATTATTTTTAATTTTTACCTTCGTTAATTCTGCAGTTCTTTTTATTCTCCTTGGAGCTGAATTCATCGCTATGATGGTACTGATAGTATATATCGGTGCGGTTGCAGTGTTATTCCTTTTTGTAGTTATGATGCTCGATATTGACTACATAAAGTTGCGCCAGGGTTTTGCGAAGTATTTCACTCTTAGTGCTATATTATGTGTTGTGTTTTTTCTGATTATCAGTTTTGTAATCCGCAGCTCAACGCTGAATATAAGTAATGTTATAAACTATAATGCCAATAACGTGAAAGCTATTGGTAATTTGCTCTACACTGACTACATGTATGCTTTTCACCTTTCTGGTATTCTGCTACTTGTTGCAATTGTTGGTGCAATTGCTCTTACTTTACAAGATAAGAAAAAAGGGATTAAAAAACAGAATGTACTAAAACAATTGACGCAATCTTCATCTATAAAGTTGGTTAAGGCTAAATTTGGAAAAGGAGTGGAATGGAAATAGGATTAAATCATTTTTTGATAGTTGCTGCTATTTTGTTCACTATTGGAGTGTGCGGTATTTTCATCAATCGTAAAAGCATAATCAACATACTGTTGTCAATAGAAATATTATTGCTGGCAATTAACGTCAATTTGGTTGCTTTTTCTGCCTTTATGAATGATATAGTTGGGCAGATTTTTGTTATGTTTGTTTTAACTGTTGCGGCGGCGGAGTCAGGAGTAGGGCTTGCAATATTAGTTGTATACTATAGAAGCTGTGGCAACATAGATGTTGAGCAAGCAAATTTAATGAAAGAATGAAAGTATGACGGGTATACTGGTATTAATAGTATTTTTGCCACTGTTTGGTTCGTTATTCGCAGCTTTTTTTAGAAAAGGTATTTTTAGTCAGTTAATTACAACTGCAGGAATTGGAATATCTGCAGTTTTATCTTGGTATGTTTTTCTTACCTTCTCTGAAAATTATCATTTAGTTTTATTTCCTTTATTTTCATTGAGCATCTTAAAGGTAAATTGGGCGATTAGTGTTGATGCTCTTTCGTCCTTAATGCTGATTGTTATTACCACCGTTTCACTAGTAGTCCACCTCTATTCTATCGGTTATATGGAACATGATAAAGGGAAGTTGAGGTTTTTTTCTTACCTATCGCTGTTTACGTTTTGCATGATTGTGCTGGTTGTGAGCGATAATTTTGTACAGCTTTTCTTTGGCTGGGAAGGGGTTGGCCTATGTTCTTATTTACTCATAGGATTTTGGTTTCAAAAATATTCTGCCAATAATGCAGCAATCAAAGCATTTGTTGTAAATAGGGTAGGAGACTTTGCACTATTAATTGGAATCTTTCTTATTTATTATACATTTCACTCTTTGAAATTTACTGAAGTTTTTGACACAGCTGATCTTCTTGGAACTCAGAACATTAAGGCATTCTGCTGTGAATTTAAAATTATTCATATAATATGCATATTACTTTTTATTGGCTGTATGGGTAAATCTGCTCAGCTTGGCTTACATGTTTGGCTGCCAGATGCGATGGAAGGGCCAACCCCCGTCTCTGCACTTATTCATGCAGCAACTATGGTAACAGCGGGTATATTTTTAGTAGCAAAATGTTCTCCATTGTTTGAGTTATCAAATGTGGCAAGAGAATCGATAGTTATTGTGGGGGCACTAACTGCTTTTTTTGCAGCTACGATTGCAATTACTCAGAACGATATAAAAAAAATAATTGCTTATTCAACGTGCAGTCAACTTGGTTATATGTTCATGGCATGTGGGCTTTCTGCTTACAACGTTGCTATTTTTCATTTAATGACACACGCTTTTTTTAAAGCTTTACTGTTTCTTGGTGTAGGCAATGTGATTCATGCAATGCATCATGAGCAAAATATTCAGAAAATGGGAAATTGCTGGAAGAAAATTCCTTACACTTACGCTCTCATGTGGATTGGGTCTCTTGCGCTTTCTGGAATATTTCCATTTGCAGGTTTTTACTCAAAGGATTTAATAATCGAGCACGCTTACAGTGCGGATAGTTTTGCTTTTGTAGTAAGCTTAATCGTTGCATTCTTTACAGCATTCTACTCCTGGAGGTTATTGCTCCTTGTGTTTCATAGCCAAAAACAAAGTAAAATTAATATACATGAAGCACCAAAGATTATGCTTATACCACTACTGATACTTGCTTTTGGATCGGTATTTTCTGGAATATGGGGAGCGAATATTTTGAACATAACTAGCAATGCATTTTGGAAATCAAGTTTAGTAGTTGTTGATGAGCATGAAGTTCATAATTTCTTTATAAAATTACTACCGACCTTGGCAAGCCTAAGTGGAATAGCACTTGCGTGCCTGATTTACTACTATCACATAATTAAGCAAATTAGGAGTAAATTTTTACTTAGATTTTTGCAGAATAAATGGTACTTTGATGAGGTATATGAGTTTGTTATAATTGCACCGATAAGGTTTACATCTAAACTTCTATGGAAGTTTGATGTTAAGGCTATTGATTCATTTGGACCAAATGGTGTTGTAAGATTGGTTAATGAATGTTCAAAAAGTTCAATAAAGTTACAAACTGGTTATATATTTGATTATGTGTTTATTATGTTTGTTACTCTAATAATCGGTGCTTTGTATATTATTTGGAATTAAACAAAAAGTGTTGTTACTTAGTATATTCTTGCTTCCACTGATAGGAGCGTTAATTTTATCTTTAATCAAGATTAATCATAAATCTATATACCTAAGATTCCTTTCTCTATTTTTTGCTGTACTTCCATTTTTGCTTAGCGTTGTAACTTTTGTAGAGTTTGACTATAACAATGTAGACTTTCAGTTTGTCAGCTATCCAATCAGAAATGTTGGAATAGGGGTGGATGGCATATCGTTGCTTTTCCTTCTGCTTACAACTTTCTTATTTGTCATTTGTATGCTCTACAATTGCAAAATGAGTTATACAACCCTCAAACCATATATGGCATTGTTTTTACTACTTGAGAGCTTTGTAGTCGGTTTCTTTATTTCACTGAATATTGTAAGCTTTTATATATTTTTTGAAGCTGTTTTAATACCAATGTTCTTTATTATTGGCATTTGGGGAGGAAAACAAAGGGTATATGCAACATTTAAATTGTTTCTCTACACGTTGACTGGTTCTTTATTATTTCTACTTGGGTTGGTATACATCTATAGTGTTTTTGGAACGTTTAGTATACAAAAATTAGCTACATTAGTGCCAAGCCTTGATCTTGAAGTGCAGTCATTGTTATGGATTGCATTTTTTATTTCTTTTGCAATAAAAGTTTCAATGTTTCCATTTCACACTTGGCTTCCTGATGCGCATGTGCAATCACCAACTTCTGGATCTGTGATTTTAGCTGGCTTGCTTATTAAAATGGGAGGGTACGGATTTTTAAGGTTTTCTATTCCAATGCTTCCTCAGGCAAGTTTGTATTTTTCAAATTTTGTTGTTGTGCTGAGCATTATTGCGGTAATATATGCTTCTCTCGTTGCGTTTGCTCAGGATGACATAAAAAAATTAATTGCATATTCCTCAATAGCGCATATGGGGATCGTTACTGCTGGCCTCTTTTCGTTTTGTGAAGAGGGAGTGCTCGGCGCTATATTTCAAATGATTAGTCATGGCCTTATTTCTGCTGCTTTATTTTTATGTGTTGGAATGCTATATACTCGAACTGGAACTTTGGAAATTGCAAAGTATTTTGGCATAGTAAACACAATGCCCAAGTTCGGTTTTATGTTTATTTTATTTTCAATGGCTTCAATAGGGCTACCGGGAACATCTGGGTTCATAGGCGAGTTTTTGGCTATGGTTGGAATGTTTAAGAGCATAGGATTTTTTACAGGATTTATCGCACTTGGCACTATTTTGAGCGCAATTTATATGCTGAATTTATGTAAACAAACAATATGGGGGGGTAGTTATTCTAAATTGTTAAATAACTGCCTGGATAACATAGAATTTTCTGTCTTAATTCTGCTTGCAGTGTTTGTTATTTTGCTCGGATTCTACCCGACTCTTGCACTGAATTATTTGAAGCCATGTATGGCAAATTTGTTAGTCAAATATAATGCCTTATGAACTATATACAGATATTGCCAGAAACTTTTTCTATTGTCTCCTCATTATTGTTGCTTCTACTTGGAATTATATTTAACCGCCGCATTATCAACTTACTAGCGTTTGGCTGCACAATGGTAACTTTGATTGTTTTAATTCTTTCGGCAGGAAATAATGAAGTTCTTCTCTTTAATTCGTTATTAAAACTCAATTTATATATCAGGTTAGCCCAAGGGTTGATCCTTACCGCAGGAATTTTAGTACTTTTGCTGCTGAATTTATCAAAGTATGACTATAAATATGAATTTTCAATACTGATTCTTTTTGCACTGTTTGGTATGATAATTTTGGTTTCAGCAAATAGTCTAATTTCTTTTTACTTAGCTTTTGAGTTGATGAGTATATCTTTATATGTTCTTGCGAGCTTTAATAAAGATTCAGTTTATTCATGTGAAGCAGGAGTGAAATATTTTACACTTAGCGCACTATCTTCCTGTATTATGCTATATGGAATGTCGCTGCTTTATGGATATACAGGACAAGTCAATTTCTCTGAGCTCGGTTCATTCCTGCAAAACCATCAGGTAACTTATGGAATAGTTTTCGGATTGGTCTTTATTCTGATTGGCTTATGCTTTAAATTAGCTGTTGCTCCTTTTCATATGTGGGCTCCAGATGTTTATCAAGGTGCACCTACCATAGTAACTGCGTTTTTTTCTACAGCTCCAAAAGCTGCACTTGTAACATTTTTAATTCGATTGATGAATGAAGAGTTAGTAAATGTAGAAAAGTATGTTCAACCTATTTTTTTATATGTTTCAGCATTATCCGTGCTTATCTCAGCTTTTGGGGCTTTGCGTCAGCAAAACTTGAAAAGGCTTCTAGCTTATAGTTCAATAGGTCATGTTGGTTTTATATTTGCTTCACTTTCTATCTTTACACAAGCAGGAATAAATAGTGCTTTAATGTATTTAGTGATATATATCATCACAAGCATAGGATTGTTCTCATATTTCATACAAATTGATGACGATTATTGCAATATTGCAAATTTATCTGGTATAGGGAAAAAACGCCCGATTTTAGCATTTCATCTTTCTGTACTGTTACTCTCGATGTCGGGAATACCGCCACTTGCAGGGTTTTTTGCTAAACTTTTTATATTTAAAAGCTTAATAAATTCTGGCTTTATCAGTATGTCTGTGATTCTCGTGATAGCGAGTGTTATATCGTGTTACTATTATCTGAATATCATAAAAGTTATGTATTTTGATAAGGCTAGTGGTAATAAAATTACTTATTCTAAGGGTCTATTCATTATCACTTCAGTGGCTTCATTAATGAATATCATTCTTTTTATATATGCAGAGGATTTATACTCGTTAATCCATTTGGTAACTAAAGGGTTAGTAAAGTGATCCCCGAAACATTTGAGGGCTTTCATATTTATCATTATAAAGAAGTTTCAAGCACTAATAGAGAGGCATTGGATTTAATTGATAGAGGAATATCCAATGAAACCATCATTATTGCCAATAAACAAATAGAGGGTAGAGGGCGTACTGGAAAAAGTTGGGTTTCTCCAGAAGGTAATTTCTATGCGAGTTTGGTGATAAATCAAGTTACAGATATTGGCAAATTAACAGAATTGACTTTTGTTACTGCTCTTGCTGTTGGAGATACATTACTGTCATTTATAAATGACAGTAATGTTCAATATAAATGGCCGAATGACGTTTTTATTGATGGTAAGAAAATAAGTGGAATATTGCTTGAAAAAAAATCAAATTTAAGTTGGCTGGTTATAGGAATTGGAATTAACATTAATCATGCACCAATTTCCGAAGCTACATGCATTAGCGATTATGGTGGGCCTACATCCAACATAGATTTATTAAAAGAGCTAGTGTCAAATTTTAACAAGGTAAGAAAACAATGGCTATTTGATGGGTTTCATGCTATAAGAGAAATGTGGCTCACAAGAGCATTTAAGCTGAATAAGCAAATCAGTATAAAATTAGCTGACAAATTGTATGAGGGGATTTTTACTGATATAGATAAAAGTGGCAAGTTGGTATTGCAGCAAAAAGATGGAAGCTTAACTTATTTTGATGCAGGTGAGTTATTTATTGGTAATACATTATGAACACATATGTAATTTTTGCTTACCTTATTAGTTTTGCATTGATTGCTGGAGAACTGATTTTTACCACTTCTTGCTATATTAAAAGTAAAAAAATTTTAGAAAGCCTAAAAAATAATAATGAAGAAAAAACATAAGCGATTACTTATAGCTTCAGGAATTTTCTTCTTTTTAAATTGTGCAGTCTTTTTTATTTTAACAACACTCAAAGAAAATATCTCATTTTTCTATACAGTAAGTGAAGCCATAGTCTTGCCAAACAATCAAAAGCCAATCCGTATCGGTGGAATGATTGTTGAAAATAGTGTGATACGTAACGAAAGTGAAGTGGTTTTTCAAATGACAGATTTCAACCAAAGTGTTGTGGTGAAATATCAAGGAATACTTCCACCAATGTTTTCAGAGGGAAGTGGCATTGTTGTGCAAGGTAAAATGACAAATAGCGATACTTTTCTTGCCGATACGGTGTTTGCAAAACACGATGAGAATTATATGCCTCAAAGCAAAAAATAAAATAGGGAATTTTATTATTTTACATGTATACAGCGAATAAATTTTTGTATGTACTTGTTTTTAGTATTTTGTATTTCTTTAACAGTTCCATGAAAGATGATCTCCCCTTCGTATAATACTGCTATTTTATCAGCTATTTTGAATGCGCTATGAATATCATGTGTAATTGTGATAATTGTGGGGTTAAGATCTTTAGATAGTTTTATTATTATCTCGCTTACTATATCTGACATAATTGGATCTAGCCCTGAAGTTGGTTCATCCAAAATAATGATTTCGGGGTTGTGTGCAATCGCCCTTGCAAGTGCCACTCTTTTTTTCATTCCACCTGACAACTCTATTGGAAGCATATCTGCTATGTTTTCTTCCAATCCAACGTCATTTAGCTTTTCGATTGCTAATTGCTTTGCTTCTTTTTTGTTGATATTAAAGCGTTTTTTATAATTAAAAGATATGTTTTCCCATACTGTAACATAGTCAAATAGGGCAGAATTTTGAAATAAACCCCCAAATTTATTTTTGTTTTTACTGTATATTTTTATAGACCCTGAATCTGGTACCAGCAAGCCGATAATTGTTTTTGTTAGTACAGATTTGCCACTTCCTGAGCCACCAAGTATAACTAGTGATTCCCCTTTCAATATATCAAAATTTAAGTCGTTTAATATTGTTTTATCGTTAAAAGATAAGTGTAAATTTGATATTGATATTATGGGGCTATGCATAGATCAAAGTAATCATGTAGTTTGTCAAAATAATTAGTATAGAGGATAAAACAACGGTTGATGTTGTAGCCACACCAACTCCTCGAGCTCCTTCTTGACAATGGTAACCGTAATAGCAGCTTGAGATAGAAATTATAGCACCAAACGCAGTTGCTTTTGCTAGCCCAGTAATAAAATCATATGTGTTAAAAAATTGAGCTGTATATTTAATATATATGTTTAAATTGTGGTGAAATTCGAAGACCGCGGTAATATATCCTCCAAATATTCCTATTAGGTCTGCACATATTGTAAGTATTGGAAATACTATAACTGATGCTAAAATCCTTGGCACAATTAAATATTTGAAAGGGTTGATGTTCAAGGTTGTAAGTGCATCTATTTGTTCGGTGATGCGCATTGTGCCAATTTTTGCTGCAATTGACGATCCAACCTTTCCTACCATTATTAAGCTGATCAAAACTGGCCCTAACTCTTTAATTATAGTGATCGTAACAAGCCTGGGTATTATCTGTTCTTGATTAATCAACGGACCACTCAAGCTACTTTGTAAAACTATTACTGCTCCTATGAAAACTCCAGTGAGCCCAACAATTGGCAAAGAGAGAAAGCCTATCTCTATAATTTGTCTTGCTACGTTACTCAGATAATATGGTGGTACGAAGCAGTGATATAGAGATTGAATAAAAAACACAAATGCACTACCAAGTCTCAACAAGAAGTTGATGAAGCACCTACCGATTATTCTAATATTATTTATATCAAAAAAGCTCACTTTGCATTTGTCTTAGCTAAAAATTAGTTTTACTGATTTTATTAAAATTTTTATTAACTTCATCGTAGAGTATAGCTGAGATACGTTCTCAGTTCAATATACTTCGATTAAAATGCTTCAGTTTGAAACTTACAGGGATTCATTGCATAAGCAAACCTTACTTATTTTACTATCACTGTTTACTTCTTGTAAAAAACATGTTACTAATAAACTTCAGTTTATAAAATGGAGGGAATTTTGGCAGTTCCAAAAAGAAAAAAGTCAAAATCAAGACGCAATATGCATCGTTCTCATCATGCTATTGAGCCTAAGAATATTGTGGTATGCTCGACAACTGGGGAATTCATGTTGCCTCACAATGTAGCAGTTGATGGCAGTTACAAAGGAAAACGGGTTTTTATTAAACAACAGGCAGAATAACTATTATGGTATGTTGCCTACGGTCAATAATAACATAGTTATTGCACTTGACGCTATGGGAGGTGATCTTGCGCCTCTTTCCGTGATTCAAGGTGTTGGTTTTTTTTTAGATAACCTTGTTGACCCAGGCACTAAAGTTTTTTTTCACATTTATGGAGATCAGAAAGAAGTATCTCCTTTGCTTTCGAAATACAAAAAAGTAAGTAGTAATTCTGATTTTACTCATTGTTCTGACAATGTTCTTGCAAATGATAAGCCATCTTTTGCACTAAGGTATCGTAAAGACTCAAGTATGAAAGCTGCTATTGAAGCAGTGAAAAAAGGCAAAGCTTCTGGAGTGGTATCTTCAGGCAACACCGGAGCATTGATGGTAATTTCCAGATTTATTTTAGGAACATTACCAAACATTTATCGCCCTGCTATTGTGTCTATCTGTCCAACTAAGAAAAAAAGCTTTGTGTTGCTTGACCTTGGTGCAAATGTTGATTGTAACGCTGACTCATTGTTTCAATTTGCATTAATGGGGAGTATATTTGCAAAGATAGCATTAAAAATTGACAATCCTGAAGTCGCTTTGCTAAATATTGGAACAGAGGAAGTTAAAGGTACTGAGTCAGTACGAGGAGCTTTTGAGTTACTCAAAAATGCTCCAAGTATTAATTTCAAGGGGTATATAGAGGCAAGTGAATTTTTAGAGGGTAATATAGACGTCATTGTTGCTGATGGTTTTGTGGGTAATGTTATGTTAAAAACAGCTGAAGCTACTGCAAGTACTTTTATCAATCTAATAAAGCAGGAAGTATTCAATTCGTGGGCAATGCTTGTTGGTGTATTGTTAAAACCCAAACTAAATAAAGCATTAACGCGTTTTAATCCCAAAATTAGAAGTGGAGCTATGTTTTTAGGACTAAATGGTATTGTCATAAAAAGCCATGGAAATTCTGATGCTATTTCTTTTGCCCATGCTATAAAATTTGCAGTAAATTCTATTAGCGAAAATTTAAACCAGAAGATAATTAGTGAGGTAAGTCACATTGAATAAAAGTTTTATATTAAGCACTGGATCTTATCTACCAAAAAAAACATTGAGTAATGACGAAATTGCATTAATGGTTGAGACAAGTGATGAATGGATTAGACAGAGAACAGGAATAACTCAAAGGCATATAGCAGATGAAGAAGAATTAACGTCAGACTTAGCTGTAAATGCAGCAAAAAATGCTATAGAGAAAGCTAAAATTTCAGTAGATGAAATTGGTTTAATCATAGTTGCAACAACAACGCCTGATAAAACTTTGCCTAGCTGTGCAACGATTGTGCAAAATAAGTTAAAATGTAAAAACGCATTTTCTTTTGATGTGCAAGCAGCATGCTCTGGTTTTATATATGCAGTTACAGTTGCTGATTCGCTCATAAAATCTAACAATAGAATTAAATATGCATTGGTTATAGGTGCTGAAATAATGTCTAGGATTGTTGATTGGGAAGATAGATCGACTTGTATACTCTTTGGCGATGGTGCTGGTGCGGTGATAATGAAGTCTGGAACAAATATGATTACTTGTGATGGCATAATTTCAACTAGCCTATATTCTGGTGGTAATGTAGACATATTATGTACGGATGGAGGGATATCCTCCACTGGTGATTCTGGAAAAATATGCATGAATGGAAGAGAAGTATTTAAGCACGCAGTAGATAAGTTAACAGCCTTAATAGAGGAAACACTGAAATGCAATAATTTGAAGATTACCGATATTGACTGGTTAGTCCCTCATCAAGCAAACATTCGTATTATTGAAGCAGTAGTAAAGAAATTAAATTTCCCTATAGAGAAAACGATTAATACAGTTGATCAACATGCAAATACCTCAGCAGCGTCGATTCCACTAGCACTTGATTATGCAATACAAAAATCAAAAATAAAACCAGGAAACCTGGGACTACTGATTGCAATAGGTGCAGGCCTAACCTGGGGCTCTGTGTTGCTGCGTTATTAATAACTCTAACTATTGCTTTCGATCTTTTCTATCAATTTTTTAACCAAGCCTCTTAGTTTTTTACTTGATTCATCAAGCTCTTGGATTTGCGAGCTATCCTTTTTCATGAGCTCCTTATAATTGCCTTTTATGTAGTCAATCATTTCTTTCATCTGAGCAATCATCTTGTTGATATCCATACCGCCCAAATTAGGTATCATGTCGGGCATAGCCCCTTCTAACATACCACCAGCCATAAGCTGCTGAGACATTTGCATAAATGGTTTTAAAGTCTGATTAAGTAATTCAGGATCCTTGGCCAATTTTTCTATTTGCTCTTTGCAAGTATCCATATACTGCTTCATAAATTCGTCTTCTTGTCCTTTGTTTGTCATAATCATACCTACCTAAAAATATGTATTCTCTATTATATATCATTTTTAAATTAAAAACAATACAAAATACTCATCACAACTATCTTGTTAAATGATAAGAAAAGCTGCTCCCTCTTTTGTCACCTGTAAAGATCACATACTTTCCTTAACCACTCCTTGTCTTTGACGCTATTTTCTAAGTTTTTGTAGACAAATTGGTGATAGCTATTTATCCATTCAATTTCATCTTTAGTAAGCATTTGTACGTTTATTAGCCTTCTATCATATGGAATGCAGGTTGGTTGTTTAAATCCCAAGAAACCATTTTCATGTTTATCAACATACATCAGATTTTCAATTCTTATTCCATATTTTCCTGGAATATAATAACCAGGTTCGTTGGAAAGTATCATTCCTGGCATGAGTTTCACTTTATTTCCTTTTGATATTGCTTGCGGCCCTTCGTGTACTGATAAATAGCTTCCTACTCCATGCCCTGTGCCGTGCATGTAGTCCATTCCAAACTTCCATAGATGCGTGCGTGCCAAGATATCCAATTCTCCACCAGTAGTGCCGGGGGGAAAGACAACACTTGCTATAGCAATGTGAGCTTTCAATACTATTGTATAGTGAGTTATTTGTTCATTGGTTGGATTGCCGATAGCTACAGTTCTTGTTACATCAGTTGTACCGTCAAGGTATTGGCCACCAGAGTCAATCAAATATAGTCCATCTTTCTGAATTACTTTATTTGTCTTACTATTTGCACGGTAATGAATTATTGCTCCATTTTCATTAAATGCTGAAATTGTTGGAAAGCTTGGTTGCTTAAATAAATTCTGCTCTTTTCTATATTCTAAAAGCTTTTCTTCAGCATCAAGTTCTGTACCAATATTATTTTCAAACCAATGTAGAAAATTTGTAACTGCTATTCCATCTCTAATGTGCGCATTTATTGCTCCGGTTATTTCAGTTTGATTTTTTACTGCTTTATAAAGTAAACAAGGATCCTCTCTTTCAATTACCTGCTTATTTTTTATTATAGCCATAATACTCATCGGAGTTGTGCTTGGATCTATAATTATTGAGCTTAATTTATGTAGCGAACTTTCTAGTTCACTAACATCAAAAATATTTACATGGTTACCTAAATTTACTTCTATAGTCGAATGTTCTTTATCTTGAACAAACAAATCAACATTACCGTTTTTATACAATATAGCGCGGCCCAGTATACATGGAATATATTTAGCATTTTCATTTCTTAAATTTAATAACCATGAAATTGAATTTGAATCAGTTAAAAGCACTGTTTCAGCTTCTTCATCTATGCTTTTGGCTACTTTTTCACACTTACTCTTGCTACTTTCACCAGAATATTTAATAGAATGTAAAACCACCGCTTGTTTCTGATGATCATCTCTTTTTTCAACTAAACAAGGTACTAATTTGCAGAGGTTCTCATACTTTCTTATCTCTTTTACAGTAAAATATTGTGAATAATAGCTTAAGGTAGTGATCGATGTTAAATTTGCTTTTATCCATTCGTGTGGATCCTCTTCTTGTGTATTATATACTTGAAAATTGTCCTGATCGAGCTGATTGCGAGCTTGTGTGATGTAGCGTCCATCTGTAAAAAATGGGCACTTGTTGTTTTTTGTAACAATAAGTAGCCCATTTGTTCCTGTGAAGCCACATAACTTAGTTAACTCGTCTGAATATTCATTTAAATATTCGTCTTTGGTGTGCAACATAAATGCATCAACATTTATTTCATGCATAAAAGAACGATATTCTTTGATTTTTGACATAGAATACTTCACACAGAATTAGCAGCTACTTTCGTTCTCTTATTTCTAAGATATACTAATATGCTCACTATCGCTGCTGGAGTGATGCCTTGTGTTTGTTTTGCAATTCCAATTGTTGCTGGTTTTATTTTTTGTAGTTTTTCTATTACCTCACTTGACAGGCCTTTAACTTGTGAGTAGTCAAAATTGATCGGAATGTGAGTGTTAATTTCTTCCTGTAAAAACTTCATATCTGCTTCTTGCCTTATTAGATAAGGTTTGTATTTTGCTTCAATCTCGATTGTTTCACGTGGTTCATTCTGAATTGCATTTAACTCCGGCCATATTTCTTGTAATTTATTCCAATCGATATTTGGATAGCTGAGTAAATCTAGTGCCGTTTTTCTTATTCCATCATAAGATATTTTAATGCCGTAAGATCTAAGCTGCTCAGGAGTAATTGTCAAACTCTCTAACTTCTCTTCAAGCTGCTTAATGGATTTAAATTTATTCCGTAAAACAGAGTATCTCTCATGCAACACAAGGGAAATATCATAACCTTTTTGTGTTAACCTTCTGTCAGCATTATCTGATCTGATCGTTAGCCTATATTCTGCACGTGAGGTAAATAATCTATAAGGTTCAATCACCCCTTTAGTGACTAGATCATCTATCATTACACCGATATATGAATCTGTGCGGTGAAGAACAAAGCTTTCTTTTTTTCCAGATGAAGAGAGCGCTGCATTGATTCCAGCGATAATTCCCTGCCCTGCTGCTTCTTCATATCCAGTGGTGCCATTAATTTGGCCGGCGAAATATAGACCCTTAATTTTCTTAGTTTCAAGAGTATGAAATAGCTCTCGTGGATCAATATAGTCATACTCAACTGCATATCCAAGCCTCAATATTTCTGCGTTCTCAAGTCCTTTGATACTCTTTATCATTTCACACTGTACTTCAATAGGCAATGAATTTGAAATTCCGTTTGGGTATACAGTATCATCATCCAGCCCTTCTGGTTCTAAAAATATTTGGTGGCTACTTTTCTCCGCAAATTTATTAACTTTAACTTCAATGGATGGGCAGTATCTTGGTGCAACAATGTCATCTAAATATGAGGAAGCTGACCTGTGAAGATTCTCTCGAATTATTCTATGTGTATTTTCGTTAGTATGAGTAATGAAACATGAAACCTGAGGCTGGTTAATTTTTTCTGTTAGGTAAGAAAACGGTATGGGTGGATTATCACCCACTTGCTCTTGCAATATTGACCAGTTTATAGTATTACGATCGAGCCTTGGCGGAGTTCCAGTGCGCAATCTACCTAATTTAAAATCATATTTCTTCAACGTGTTTGCAAGTTCTACTGCAGACTTATCTCCCATTCTTCCTGAAGGAGTTGTTTGTTCTCCTATGTGAATCACACCTTGCAGAAAAGTTCCTGTAGTTAAAACAACTTTACTTGTTAGTATATGTTCTCCTGAGCTTGTTGTTACAGCTTTTATGTAGGATTCTCCGTTGCTATTACTTTCTATAAGAAAATCATCAACCGACTCTTCTTTTACCGTCAAATTGTTATAATTTAGAATAATTTCCTGTATTGCTTGCTTGTATAATTTTCGGTCTGCCTGCGCACGTGGTCCCCACACCGCTGCACCTCTGCTGCTATTTAAAATGACTGAGTGTATGCTTGCTTGATCGATTGCTCTTCCCATTATTCCATCAAGAGCGTCAACTTCTCTGACCACAACACCCTTTGCAACTCCTCCGATTGCTGGATTGCAGGACATTTCTCCTATAGTTGAAATTTTATGGGTTATAAGCAGTGTGCTTGCACCAAGGCGAGCTGCAGCTGCAGCTGCTTCGCACCCTGCGTGACCTCCACCTACTACCACTACATCATATTTATGCATGCTTTTTAAGTAATTCGTACCCTACTAATATTCCGACTATCAGCGGTTAATGTCAAATTTTACAGTGATACAGCATCACCTTTTCTGTTGTTCTAGCATTGCAACTTGAATAACAGAAAGCAGAAACCTTACTTAGTTAGCTTAAACTGGCTCATACCCCTTGTTTGAAGAAAAGTGCTCAATTATAGGAGAGATAATATAATCGTTCACTTTGTCAATTACAAAGAGCCCTGCAATTGGCGCTATGGCTCCTATCACTGCACCTGCTAAGGCTGCAGATCCCATTCCAAGCATTGCACCAGGAAAAATAGCACTTATAGCTGCAGCAAGACCAACCCCAATTGCAGCGCTCACAACTGTTGATATACTGAGCACAATTGTAGCACTTTTATGATCTTCTTCAATTTTATTTCCTTTGCAAAATTTATATAGCAAAGATCCTACACACAAAGCTGTCACATTTACAATTAACTACTCCAAAGTCTAACAAACGCTAATTCTGGATTAAAAAGAGAATAGAAAAGGCAGGAGAGTAGGGTAAACTCAACAAATACAAAAAAAATAGATGAGGTTACCCATGGAAGATATAACAAAACTGTTTTGTTTG
>JAITXQ010000010.1 GCA_031284675.1 Rickettsiales bacterium
AATTTAAATTCTGCTGTGTATTCTCTTCTATTTGTCATATTACACCTCTTTGAAAAAACGTTTTATTTTACTCAAAAAACGTCTTAACTTTCTCTCTACTTTTTCTGGGTAAGGTCAGGGGCTACTTGGATGACATCATCCTTTTTTCTGGATCCAAGTAGTCAAGCTACTCGGATAACAGGAGAATGGGACGACAGGAACGGAGGACTCGGGCTGGCCTTTCCTGACGGACTTAAATCACAATTATCAGCTAATCACAGCGTTACAAAAAACGCCAAAAATAATTGCCTTTTAGTTTGGGTTATGCAAGAAGTCTAATAATTTCACTATACACTTGATTGTCACCTTTAGCTTCAATTCCAGTGATAACACTGCACCTATCAGGCTCTTTTATAGCTATTTCTTGAAACCCTTTCCGAACCTTATCGTAAAAATAAACGTCCATTTCTTCATATTTATTCTTGTTCTTTGCTCTACTTAACCCAACTTCAACGTCAATATCTAGAATGAATGTAATATCTGGACATTTAATTTCTACTAACCTATGTAAGTCTCTTATTAACCCTAAGTCAACACCAAACCCATATCCTTGGTATGCGATAGTTGAATCAATAAACCGGTCACAAATCACTATTTTTCCTTCTTCAAAAGCTGGTAATATTAATTTTCTCATATGTTCATATCTCATCGAGACAAGTAGCAAGAGTTCAGAAATAGGATCAATATTATTTGTTAACAACACTCCCCTTATCTTCTCTGCAAAATCAGTACCACCTGGTTCTCGAGTCAATACTACATTATTTTCACCGCGAATTTGCTTAAAATGATCTGCAAGTAGCTCGGACTGTGTTGTTTTACCAGAGCCGTCTATTCCTTCGAAAGTTATGAACATAAGTTTTATAATTATAATGCTAAAAAAGAATATGCAAATAATATACATAGAAATTGTTTGACATTTAAATAATAAAATCATAAATTATATGTGGTATGATAATGCTCTATAAGCCATGGTTGCTCTGAATACTCCTAAAGTAGATTTTAACTTCACTGCAAAGGACTTCAATCTTTTGGGGGTGGATAATAAACGCTATACATTAAGTGACTGTTGTGAAAAAAATGGTCTCGTTGTGATGTTTATATGTAATCACTGTCCTTACGTTCAGTCAATTATTAGCAATCTGGTAAGCGATGTTGATCTATTAAAAAAAGATTATCAGGTAAATACCGTTGCAATAATGCCAAATGATGTAAATGAATACCCAGAAGATTCCTTTAAAAATATGATTAATTTTGCTAAGGAAAATAAGTTCACGTTTCCATATCTGATTGATAATACACAGAAAATAGCTAAAGAATACGGGGCTGTTTGTACTCCTGACTTTTTTGGCTTTAATGCTAATTTAAATCTCTGCTATCGTGGACGTTTTAACGATGCAAAAAAAGAAAAAGTTCAAGGCTATGAAGTAGGAAGTAGTGATTTATTTCAAGCTATGAAATTTATTGCAGAAACTGGTAATTCTCCGATTAATCAAAAATCAAGTATTGGCTGCTCAATTAAATGGTCTAATTCTACAGGTTAAATATCATGCACAGCAGCTCTCAGCATTTGTTTGATATTATAATTTTACTCTCCGCTGCTGTGTTTATAGTCATAGCGTTTTGGAAAATGAATATTAGCCCTGTGCTCGGTTATTTCGTTGCAGGTGCAGTAATTGGTTCTCATGGATTTAATCTAATACATTCAGCTGAAGCAATGGATAATTTTGCAGAATTTGGTGTAGTTTTTCTATTATTTATTATAGGCCTTGAATTGACGTTTGAACGCCTGATAGCTATGCGTATTCATGTATTTGGATTTGGCTCTCTTCAAGTTATAGTTACCATGATAGCAATATGGTGCATTGCTCTTGCTTTTGGAGTAAATACAAAGATAGCAGTAGTTATTGGTGGTGGGCTTGCACTATCCTCAACGGCAATAGTATTGCAGGTTCTGCAGGAAAAAGGTTCTCAAGCAAGTCAGGTTGGTAGGTTGTCAATAGCAGTACTATTAATGCAGGATTTTGCAGTAGTACCATTGATAGTATTGGTACCTCTACTTGCTGGCAATTCTGAGCACAGCCTGATAAGCTCATTGGCAGGTTCATTAGTGCAAGCAGCGATTGCGTTAGTGCTGATATTTATAACTGGTAGGTTATTACTTAGACCTTTATTTTCGGTTATTGCTAAAATGGGAAATAATGAGGTCTTTATATCAACGACGCTTTTAATAGTATTAGGAGCAGCATTTATTACTGAGCAATTTCATTTATCGATGGCATTAGGCGCATTTGTTGCTGGATTATTAGTTGCGGAAACAGAATATAGACACTCAGTAGAACACGCGGTATTACCATTTAAAGATTTATTTCTTGGCTTATTTTTCATGACTGTTGGTATGTCTATCAATACCGAACTTTTGCTCAATAAGTTACCACTAATTACTTTATTATCGGTTATCCTTATCGTTTTAAAAACGTCTATCATATATGTATTGTGTAGATTTTTTCGGTTTAAGAGTGCACCTGCCATACAAGCTGGGTTATTGCTTGCACAAGGCGGTGAGTTTGCATTTATTTTATTTCGCTTAGCAGATGAGCTAAATGTACTACCAAGTGAAATCGCTCAAATACTTATGATGGTAACTACAGTAACTATGGCTTTCACTCCTCTTTTATCGGGGCTCGGAGATTGGATAGCAAACTCATTTAGTACTGAGAAAACAATATTAGATGATGAAGCTATTGAAACAGATACACAAGATCTTTATAACCATGTAATAGTTGCTGGATTTGGTAGAGTGGGATATATGGTAACAAAAATGCTTACTGCGGAGCATTTAAGTTACGTTGTTGTAGATATTCAATCGAAAATAGTCAAAGAAGGAAAAAGTGACAGTTTTCCTATATATCTTGGAGATGTTACAAGATATGAAATTTTAAAATCAATAGGAATAGAAAGAGCTCAAGCTCTTGTGGTTTCAATAAAGAATGAAGTTACTATAAAAAAAATTGTTTCTTTAGTTGCAGCAAATTTTCCGCATGTAAATATTATAATACGTTTACCAGATCTGAGTAATGTAGAGGTTTACAAAGATCTAGGAGCTAGTAAAATTATTCCTGAAACATCTGAGATAGGATTGCAATTAGGTGGAGCCGCATTGAGCTTAAGTGGTATTAGCGAAAGTGGAGTTACGTCTTTAAAAAGTAGATTTAGAAAAGGCAATTATAGTATGCTAAAAGACCTTGGTAGTGATAAAGATGAATAACTACTTCTCTAATTTTATGTACAGAAAGCTTCAAGCTTTATTGAGATTTTGCCTATAATAAATTACGCACATAATCAACCAAATTAAGGAAAGTGCAAACCAAGTGACTGCATATTCCAAGTGTTTCATTGGCTGTATAGTTAATTTACCGTCGAAATTGCCCTGCCACAATACACACTTCTCTAGCTCAATACCTAATTCATTTGAGATTTCTTCTGTATTAAAGGTAAACCATGTATTTGAAGCAGTATCGTTCTTGATAAACCAATTTTTGCTTTTATTGCTATCACAATATAAAACTCCACCTGCAGCTACTTTTTCAATTTTTGCTTTTTCCTCTTTTTTTTCGCTGGTTATCCCTTTGTTTACTAGCATATAATGTCCAGTAGGAAGTAGCATAGGAGATAACACATGATAGCCACGCTGTCCTGCAAAAACGTATAGTTCTATGTCACTTAGAATCCCATCAATCTTGACATGCCTATAGTTAAATTTTTCAAGGTCGTTATTGGGTAATAGATAAACAACTGGAAGACTCATACTTTTAATAATATTATTCTTCCAGTTCAATCTGAATACTTGCCATAATCCTAATAAAAAAAGGAGCAAGCAAGGTACAATTAAAATAAATACTATTTTTTTTAACACTCTATATTTGTGTTGTTAGGTAATTTTCAACACCAATAAGCTCAATAAGGTTAATCTGCTCCTCAATCCACTGGAAATCCTCTTCCTCATTTTTCAATAATTCTTCTAATAGTATTACACTAACGAAATCCTTTTCTTTTTCAGCAGCAGAAATTGCCTCCTTGTAGTCTTTTAAACCCTTATATTCTAATTCCAAATTATCTTCTAAGATTTTCCGTACTGTATCTTTTGTAAACTTTCCGTCATACTTTGAAATTTCATTTGTATCTTGAAAGTTTAGTACACCTTTGAGAAATAAAATTCTTTCTGCCAGCTTATTTGCATGCTCAAGTTCCTCGTTAAGCTCGTTTTTCATCCTTTCTGCAAGTCTATTAATTCCACTATCTTTAAGAACTGCAAAATACAAAAGATACTGACGTACAGAAGTTAGCTCATTGGCTAGTAATTTATTTAAATGCTTTATTATCTCTTCACTCATAATATTCCTTTAGTTTAATATATCAATGTAGTCTATATGACAATGAAGGCTATAGCAATTCATTTAATAATTCCTTTCACAACAATTGTATCAAACAGCATATCATGAAATGTCTGTTTCTTTTTAGATAAACAAGTAACTAGATACCAGCAGAGGGTGAGCAGCATTATAATTACTTTCAATGTATTTAAAGTGTTTACTAATGCGTCTTGCTCTTGAAAAAATTCAATAAGGACAACTATTATACTGTTCAATAAAGGAAGAAAAAATTGAGAGATGCTTCTATCAAACGCTAAACTCATATCTATTTTAGAGTTGTCTAAGTTTATGGTATGTATGTTCATTAACTGTTGACCAGGAGTTGCTTGGGCTTTTGAGGATATAAAATATGTGAAGTAACTACAATTCGTACACATATATGATAAATGTAGAATCAACGGTAAATCCTTTAACAATATTATAATTAATAGGGTTGGAATTAATAAAATTGCTACATCTATCAAATATGCGTAAAAACGCCTTTGTATACTGGCAATCTCTATAATAGTGGTCATTACCTATCTTCTAAATATTTTATTATAAAATCTGTAAGTTTATCAAAATGTTGAAAACATAACAAATCTTCATAACCACTTATTGATTGGCCATATATAATAGGTAAACAATTAGTGCTTCGTGCACACAAAATGTCTGTGATGCTATCACCAACGAAAAACACATTTTCTCTATTTATAGGCAATGTACTCTCTTCCAGTGCAAACAACAGTGGGGTTGCGGATGGTTTATCTTCTGCGGTATCGCATGAACCAACTACTCTTTCAAAGTAAGAATCTAATTTGAAATAGATAACTTCTTCACGTAAATTAGTATTTTTCTTATTACTCACTATTGCTAGATAAATATTGTAGCTTTTCAATGTCTGCAACATTTTCTCTACTCCTTGATTTAGAGCAATGTTTTGTAATAGCGCATTATCTAAGTATTGTTGATATATCTGATTTGCTTTTTTCCACTGATCGCCAAACAAATTGACCATGTAGCTCTTTCTTGACTCATGGGAATTTCTATCAGCAGCTTTATTACTATACCCCATTAAGTCTATGGTATGCTTAATAGCATTAAAAATATTGTCTTGAGTGTCAACTAAGGTATTATCCCAGTCGAATACTACTGCTAATGGGCTATTTTTCATTCTTATATTGTTACGTATTTTAAGCTAGTAAGTAAATAATATTTTAGTGAAAAAAACGTAAACAGAATGCCCTTGGCAAAACATTATTTATTGCAAGTTGTGTCAATCATTTTTACATAATGAGCCAATACACTGGTTATATGATATGCTTTAATAGGTATGGCTCAGGTTAAAAATACATCTCAAGAAGGTGTTGAAAAAAAATTTAAAGATGTCTTTGAACGTTCTCCAGGTGCTCAAGGTAACTCAATGGAGGAGAAGATTCATGATGTAGCAAAAAGAAGCGAAGAGCTTGAGAATAAAATGAAAAACTTTGCAGAATTGAATCAGAAATTTAAAAGTCAAAAAGGACATGTAGCTGAAGAAGTACGTCGAAACCTTGAAACGCTAATTCTGGATTAAAAAGAGAATAGAAAAGGCAGGAGAGTAGGGTAAACTCAACAAATACAAAAAAAATAGATGAGGTTACCCATGGAAGATATAACAAAACTGTTTTGTCTG
>JAITXQ010000011.1 GCA_031284675.1 Rickettsiales bacterium
ACAGTTTTGTTATATCTTCCATGGGTAACCTCATCTATTTTTTTTGTATTTGTTGAGTTTACCCTACTCTCCTGCCTTTTCTATTCTCTTTTTAATCCAGAATTAGCGTTTTAAGCAAAGATACTCATAATTATACCAGCTAGTTGTGAAAAAGACTTCAAGTGGAAGTATATAAGTAAGGTACTAACTAACCTTAAGCATCCTATACTGAATTTTTTTGTCAGTTTGCAAAATAATTGTTTTAAAATTTTTAATAGCGTTGTTCTCCTAGTAACCAGAACTTTTTTAGTTCTTCCAATGTTCCGTTGAATTTATTTCTGTCACATGGTCCGATCCCTTTTACCGAATGCGGCTCAGGTCCCGTCTGACCGTCAGTATACTGCCACAGAACCCAGTCATTCCATCCTTTCGGTAACATTGGACTTTCTCCCCATCTTGCTATCCAGAGCGGAAATTTAGTTAAAGTAGGTGTGGTAAAATCCTTGAGAAAATAAGCACTTCCATAAATCAGCGGTAAACGACCTGTTACCTTATGAATCTCATTAACAAAATCTTCCGCTTGTTTTGGTGTTATATTGTCTCCTCTATTTTCTTCAATATCTAGGGCAAGCAATACTTGAGAATCATTCCCAACTACTTCTAAAAAATGCTCTGCTTGGTCTTTTCCTTCCTCTCTTACTACTGCAAAATGGTATGCTCCCCAAAGCAATCCCTCTTCTTCAGCGGCTTTCCTTCTTTCCTCATATGTTGGATCTACATATTTTAGTCCCTGTGTCGCTTTATGCATGATTCCTAATATTCCATCTTCTTTTGCTAACTTAAAATCTATACTTTGCTTCCAGTGCGATAAATCTACAATTACATTTTCTACCATTTGTTGCTCCTATTTCGGACCTTATTAATTACTTTACATAGATACAAGCAGTTTCAGTGTTCTGCAATCATAAACAATTGAATGAACACAATAACATGAGTATAATCAGTGTGCCGTTACCAAGACTCGAACTTGGGACCTCATCATTACCAATGACGTACTCTACCACCTGAGCTACAACGGCAGGGTTCATATATAATGATAATGAATAACATAAAAAAGAATAAGGAAAAAGAAGAGGAGAAAAAAAGATTAGCGAAAGCTTTAAAGCAAAATATTTTGAAAAGAAAAAAGCAGCAACAGAGTAGACAAAGCAGACCCCTTTCAAAATTTGTTTGTGGTGAGGAATTTTTAGGAGAAAGCACCGCAGAATACTCGAATGTATTTGAGGAAGCTTTAACGACAAAATTACCATTAGAAACTTAAGTTTTGAAGGAGGTCTCATGCCAGAACTACCAGAAGTAGAAGTAATCTCTAACTTTTTGCTTGATAAAATCAAAAACAAGCAAATTAGCAATGTTACAGTCAATAATTGGAATTTACGTGTGCCAATAACAAAAAATATTGATGATGTGCTAAAGAATAAAGTCGTAAGTGATATCAAGCGTAGAGGTAAGTATATGATCTGGAATACAGACAATGTGGCTGTAATCATACATCTCGGCATGAGTGGAAAACTCATATACGCTGAATGCAATCAAGCGCAGAATAAGCACGATCACGTAGTATTTTTATTTTCCGACAATACTTCAATAATTTTTAATGACCCAAGAAGATTTGGATTAGTCATTGTTTTAAATAAAGAACAAGAAATGAATTTTTTTGATGATTTTGGAATAGAACCCCTCACAGATGAATTTAATGGAAACTATTTACAGAAGCTACTGAAAAACAAAAAAGTAAATATCAAATCAGCATTAATAAATAATAAATTGATAGTTGGAGTGGGCAACATATATGCTTCTGAAAGTTTATTTAGAGCTCGTTTATCACCACTCAGGCCAGCACAAGATTTAACTTATAGAGAGTGCGAAAAACTTGCTGCTGAAATAAAAAATACTCTGAATGATGCAATTACTGCCGGTGGTTCAACGCTGAAAGATTATGCACAACCATCGGGATCTGTTGGATACTTTCAAAACAGTTTTTATGTATATGGTAAAGTTCAAAAACCTTGCAAGATTTGTAATAATATCATAACACTTATACGACAAAATGGTCGTAGTACTTATTTCTGTAACGTATGTCAGAATTAAGATTTTATTTTTGGATATGATATTTTCACCTGAAAAAGATCCGGTTGATTTATTTTCAAAGTGGTATAAAGAAGTACTTAATTCTTCATGTAAACAATCAACTGCAATGGTGCTGGCAACTTGTAGCAAAGACTGCATTCCATCTGCAAGAGTAGTATTACTAAAGGAATACGGTAAAGAAGGCTTTGTGTTCTTCACTAACGTCAATAGTAAAAAAGGAAAAGAATTGACCGAGAACCCAAAAGCTGCACTAGTATTTCACTGGATAGAATTTTCTAGGCAAGTACGAATTGAAGGAGATGTTAAGCTTCTAGATGACGGAAAAGCCGACGAATATTTTTCCTCTCGAGCACGCGATAGTCAAATTAGTGCGTGGTGCTCAAAACAATCGAGCGTTCTGAAAAATTGGCAAGATTTTGAGCAAGCTATTGAATTGAAGGAGAAGGAATTTTATAATACACAAGTTCCTCGTCCTGATTTTTGGGTAGGATTTTGTGTAATATCAAAAGTAATCGAATTTTGGCAAGAAGGTGAATATAGGAGACACACTAGGTTTAGATACACCCTTATTGAGAAAGATAATTGGAAAATAGAACAACTGTATCCCTAGCTACATTCGTTATTGAAAAGCTCCAGACCCTTCTTAATTTACCATTGAGAATTAGATAACAGAAAGGGTGTCATCCAAGTAGCCCTTCGTTGTCATCCCTGTAAAGGTCAAGTAATTCGTTGACAAAAATGCTCCCACTTACACTAACATTTTTGTCAACGAATTACTTGACCTTTACATACTAAAAACGCTAATTCTGGATTAAAAAGAGAATAGAAAAGGCAGGAGAGTAGGGTAAACTCAACAAATACAAAAAAAATAGATGAGGTTACCCATGGAAGATATAACAAAACTGTTTTGTCTG
>JAITXQ010000042.1 GCA_031284675.1 Rickettsiales bacterium
ACACTAGATCTTAATGATTCTTTTGTACGATCAATTGTTCTATTATCAGGAGGAGATTTACATGCCGTTAACCACCTTCTATGATACTACTTGTGATACTTTCAACACTTATGGATAAAGAAGGTAGAGGAAAAGTGGATAATCTTTATATCAGTTGGGCGTTAACTGTCTCGCAGGTGGCCGTTCCACGCCTACCTCATCTAATCTACTTCCAACCTTGAATTCAACATCCTTGAAAAATCTATCCCACATTCCACACAAATGATTTTTTATCTGAGGCCATACAAGATTTTTGAATGTTTCTCCTTCATCAGAAAACACATCACCTACCAAGGCTCCCACTTCCTCATAACTTGATTCGAAATGTTGAAGAAATGCTTCTACCTCCTTATAAGTATCATGTGCCACATCCAATGCTTTTCCTTCTGTAGTTGTATTTCCACATATTGCAGCATTCCAACCCGTTCTAATACACCCAAAAGCTGTCCAAAAAGATTTCATAGGTTGCAAAAGTGGACTCTGATCACTTTTTGGTACATTATTTATTATATTTTTCACCAACCTGTCTATCAGAGGAGACAATAAATCTTGACAAAAATGCTTGATATTATCCTTTATTTCAATTACAGGACCTTTCATGCCTTTTTCTGCTAAACAGTATTCAAGTTCTACTTTTTCTAATAATTTCTTGATCTCCGCTTCATCAAAAGTTTCACACTTTAATACATTCAGTAACTCATCTTCTATTATTGCAAATTTTATTTTTTCACGAGATGTTAGCTCTTCTCTATAATTGTTTTTTGTTTCTTCATTTATCAATAATTCTTTTTTTTCTGATTCTAATCGTTCTAATGTTTCTAGAATTGCTTCATTCCTTTCTAGAAGCACTTCTATTGACTTTGTAATTGGATGCCCTTTTTCCCTGCCATTTTGTTTAGCTTGTAAACGCTCATTTTGATCTTTTAGTATCTGTGCTAATGCAGATTCTTCTAAATGTCCTTCATCTTGCACATGAAAAGCTTCAATTATTTCTGCTAGACTTGATTCACCATATTTTCTTAATTTCTCGCATAAACGTAAAATACCCTTTTTTTGTTCTTTAAGCAACCTTTGTACTTTACATTTTTTTATTTCTAAATACGCCTCTTTTATAAAGCCATTCACTTCATCTGAAGTTTTCTCATTTTTTTCTAAATCTTTAAGTCGTGTCATTAGACTCTGCTCCTTGTCTTTATCAAACAGAAAGTTCCATTCACCTTGAGCTTTTTTCATTACTGATTTTATCAGCCTGCGCTCAACCTCTTGATCATCATATTCGAATTTAAAAAGGTCTTCTAACCTCCTTTTTAAGGTGCCATCTGTTAAGCTACTGTTTTTATGTATTTCTTTTAATCCCTTATATATATTGTTATACCTTGTTTGACCTATTCCTCTTAAACGTTCAATTTCTTCTTTCGCATTACCCAAGGCTTTCTCTGTTGCTTTGGGATGCTTACTCTTATAAATATCAATTATTGTCCTTTTAGCTATTTTCCCTTCTTTTATAAGCTGTTCCCATTCCGCTTTATATACAGAAAATTCATCATCTTTTAAGTCTTTTGTCACTTCTATTTTTGCGTTTTTCAAATCTTCTATTATAACCTCTTTTTCACTTGGTAATTCTTTACCTTGGCTTTTCAATTCTTGCTCCACTAATATATTTTTTAGCTTATCTTCCAATAAAAAATCTTTTTTTTGTGCAATTTTAATTGCTTGTATAAAGGCAACTTGATAAGCATTTTGTATTAAGTGACTTGCCAATTTAGGACCTATACTATCTACCACCTTCAGTCTGAATTCGTTCAACAATTCCCTCAACTTATCGTATGTAATATCTTTTTTTTCTAACTTCATAAGCTCTTCCATAGTCTTCGCAAACTCTTGAATCGAAGTTGCAAGCAAATTCCTGATTTCGCTACGCAAAGGCTTAAGACCATTTTTTAAATGGATATTAGCTGATAATCTCAGTATGGTATTACGTTCTGAATCCTGTCTAACATCAACCCAACTATCATCTTTATTTTTGTATAAATCTTTAAGTAATTGTTCAAACTGTGGAGGAAATCTAATTTCGATATCCCACTTAATGTCTGATCCGCCAGCATCCATTTCATGAAAAGATACCTCAATATTCTGGTGTTCATTCTTATACGACCCACTACTCACTTGAAGAACAGCAATTAAAGAATGAGATAATTTTCTATTTAAAAGATAAAAAGTAGCTAAGGCGGGTGTTGCAGGAATAAGCAAGAGTAGAAGTATAGGTATACTAACAAGAATCGCTACTGCAGCAAGAACACCATATGCTAATCTTTTTGTTGTACTTTCACTTACTTTTTTTGTTTTATTTTCCTCTGAACTGATTTGTATTTTATTATTTGTTTTAAACTTATTATATATGACTAATCCTAACGCAGTAAAAACTATATAAGGAAACATTAAAACTGATAGAGCTAAATTCAACACTTGTTTTTCCGGATAAGCTTGGTTTATCTCTTTAAATATTCTACTTGATACGTTATACCAAGAAGTAAAAAAATCAGAGTTATAATCTTTATAATGAAATATACTGAGTGGAATGTTAAAACCAGCAGCCCTATAATCAAAGAATTCCTCTTGTCCTTCCGAAATGTCAGTAGATTCCTGTGCGATATTACTAATTAACCAGTCTTGTTCTTCTAAAGCATCAAAAAACTCTTCTTGCTCTTCTAAAGTAGCAACAGATCCTTTCTGTTTTTCTGAAGTAGCAAAAGATTCCCCTCGCAAATTAGGTTGTCCACTTAAATCACCAGCTCTAAAACTTGTAACAGTACTACTCATATCATACCTTAACTTTAGTGCCTTAAGTATAGCATAAATACTAACAATTTTGCAACTTATTTGTAATTTAATGCTTAATACTAACAATTAAATCTTGATATTCCTTAGAATAAAAGTTAGTTCCAATTTCTGTATTAATTTCTAAAGATAAGGAAAGAGTCTGCTCTTTTATGTATTCACTCCATTTACTTGTCGCCTCCTTAATTTTCTCATCTTTTGTTTTTATGATCACCTTAATTCGATCAGATATATGAAAATCTGCTTGTTTCCTAGTTTCCTGAACGAGCCTCACAACATCTCTTGCAAGCCCCTCTAGAATTAATTCATCATTTAAAGTGGTGTTCAGAATCACAATCCCTTTGTTGTTATCAAACACGGAGGAAAATTCACTGTTTGCTTTTAACAATAGTTCATATTCGCCTTTTTCTATGATGTAATTTTCTGACTCATTACCCAAAAAAACTTGCTCATTGTCAACTTGTTTCCATTTTCCCTCTTTTACGTATTGAACTAATTTCTTGATCTTGTCTGGAACTCTTTTTCCAAGCATAGAGAAATTTAGTTTTAACTCTAGTGATGCAACTTCTTTCAACTCACCCACTATTTCTAATCCTTTTACATTTACCTCATCTTTTATCATCTCTTGATATTCATCGTCAAGGAAACCACAGGAAGACTTATGATGAATGGTTATACTGCTGAGTGGCTGTCTGATACGTATATTAAAAGTATTTCTGATAGACAATGCAGAGTTGCATACCTCTCTTACCAAATCCATTTTGGCAATGAGCTCATTATCAAACTTCTCTAATTGTGGAAAATCAGCCAAATGAACCGATGGTTCTTTATATTTTAGCCCTTGCCATATAGTCTCAGTTATAAGTGGCAACAAAGGAGCTGCGGCTCTGAGTATGTAATAAAAAACCGTGTACAGAACATTATAAGCGTCAGTTTTATCTTGATCTAAATCACTTTTCCAAAAACGCTCACGACTGCGACGAATATACCAATTATTTAGCACTTCAAAAAAATCTATCAGAATTTTGCAAGCCTCTTGGGAATTATAGTTGTTCATAGAAGCCTTAATCCCTCCAGTAGCTTCAAAACATTTGGAAATCATGTAGCGATCAATAGTGCTTTGATAATCCTTGCAAACTTCAGCTTTAATTCCATCTGCATTTGCGTACATAGTAAAGAAATGGTAGCTATTCCAGATAGGTTTTATTACATTTCTCAGAACATCCCGTATTGAGTTTCCTTCTTTATCAAGCAGCAAATTACCACCACAAACAATAGATCCTGAAAGCATTAGAAAACGCAGTGCATCAGAGCCATATTTATCAAACACTTCCATTGGGTCCGCATAATTATTCAAACGTTTGGATAATTTTTGCCCTTTTACATCCAAAACAACACCGTGACATATGCAGTTCTTAAATGGTTCACTGTCAAACAAAGCAGTGGATAATACAAAAAGCGTATAAAACCAACCTCTGGTTTGTGCTATGTATTCAGTGATAAAATCCGCAGGAAAATTATTTTCAAACCACTCTTTATTTTCAAACGGATAGTGGACTTGTGCAAACGGCATAGAACCAGATTCAAACCAACAGTCAAATACATCAGGCACACGACGCATAACCGATTTTCCAATTGGATCATCAGGATTTGGCCTTGTTAAAGTATCGATAAATGGTCTATGTAAATCCTCTACTTTAACATTGAAGTCCTTTTCGAGTTCTTCTATTGAACCATACACATCCACTCTTGGATATTTTGCATCATCTGATTGCCACACAGGAATTGGTGTACCCCAGAATCGATTGCGTGAAATTGACCAATCACGTGTCCCTTCAAGCCATTTTCCAAACTGACCATCTCTAATATGACTTGGCATCCAATTAACTTTTTTGTTTAGCTCTGTCATTCTGTCCTTGAACTTTGTAACGGCAACGTACCAAGAAGGCATAGTGCGATAGATCAAAGGGGTATCAGTTCTCCAGCAATGTGGATAATTGTGAATATATTGCTCAGTTTTGAACCAACTTCCCTGTTCTTTCAATTTTCTTATTACAGTATCATTGGTATCAAAAACATGAACTCCTGCTAAATCTGAAACTTCAGCAGTAAATTTGCCACTGTTATCAATTGGACAAATGGCTGGAATATCATGGCTTTGGCAAAGGCAAAAATCTTCTTCACCAAACCCAGGGGCAGTGTGCACAACTCCAGTACCGTCTTCTTCTGTGACGTAATCGGCAATAAAAACACGGAACGCATTTTTTGTATCTTTAAAGTAATCAAATAGTGGTTTATAAGAAAGGCCTGCAAGATCACTTGCTTTAAGTTTTATATTGCAGTTTTCATATGGAATATTGTTTTGCGTACAATGACTGACAAATTTCTCCAAGTAGCTTTCAGCAAAAATGTAAATTTCATCATTGACTAATACTGCACAGTACTCAATATCCTTTCCTATCGCCAAAGCCAGGTTGCTCGGCAACGTCCAAGGAGTTGTAGTCCAAGCAAGTAATTTACATTTTCGTTCAACACTTTTAAACTGCTGTGGGTTCTGTAAAAGCTCAAATGCAACAGTAACAGCTTTGCTAGTCTTTTCTCTATAAGCGTTATCAAGCCTCGTTTCGAAATTGGATAATGGAGTTTCGCATGCCCAACTATATGGAACAACGCGCACTGATTCATATACTAGACCCTTATCATAAAGCTGTTTAAACGCCCACATGACCGACTCCATGAATGATTTATCCATAGTCTTATAGTCATTGTAAAAATCCACCCATCTTGCCTGCCTATTTACATACTTTTCCCATTCTGATGCAAACTTCATCACAGAAGTACGGCAATGATTGTTAAACTTATCGATACCAAACTTCTCTATCTCAGTTCTACCAGATATGCTAAGTTCTTTCTCAGCACCCATCTCAGCTGGCAGTCCATGGCAATCCCAGCCAAATCTACGTTCAACCCTTTTTTGAAGCATAGTCTGATACCTTGCAAATGCATCCTTTATGAAACCAGTGAGTAAATGCCCATAATGCGGAAGTCCATTTGCAAACGGAGGCCCATCATAAAACACGAAGCAATTATTCTTGGAACGTTCCTCTACTGACCGCTCAAAAACTTTATTTTCCTGCCAAAATTTTATGACTTCCTTCTCTAACGATGAAAAATCAGGATTACTGGTTGTATCAGGATAATGCTTTGACTTCATGTTCATTTTAGCTGGATAAAGTTAGAGAATATATGACTTTCTGGAAAATCACAAATTCAAAAAGAAACAAATTTATTCCTGCACCCCACGCCCCAACAAACTATTTTGCCGAGCTTCCAATACCTTCACATTCACTATTTTGTCTTTATATTTCCCCTCAGAATCATCAATGCACACTGATTGCATATATGGGCTTTTACCAATAATTTGGTTTTGGTGTTTGCCTTTTTTATCACTGAACAGAACAGGTATAGTTTTTCCTACCATACTTTGGTTAAATTCAAGTTGTTGTTCACTAATTAATTTCTGCAAACGAAGAAGGCGTTCTGTTTTAACTTCTTCTGGTACTTGATCTTTTCTTTCTGCTCCTGGTGTCCCTGGCCTTGGGCTATATTTAAAGCTATAAGCCTGAGCATACTTCACTTTTTCCACTAATTTCATAGTTTCTTCAAAGTCTTTTTTGGTTTCCCCAGGAAACCCAACGATAAAATCAGAGGAAAATTCGATTTCAGGTTTCAACTTGCAAAATCTGTCTATTATTTCTAAATACTCCTCTGCAGTGTGCTTTCTGTTCATCGCGTGCAATATTTTATCTGAACCTGACTGCACAGGCAGGTGAACAAATGGCATGAGTTTTGGCTCTTGTGCATGTGCCAAGTAGAGAGACTCATGCATATCTCTTGGATGAGAAGTTGTATAGCGAATTCTCTTTAATTTTTCAATTTTAGCAATATGACTAATTAATTTTCCTAAATCCCAAACTTCCCCTTCGCACTCCCCATGATAAGCATTGACATTCTGACCAAGCAAAGTGATTTCCTTTGCCCCATTTGCAACTAATTTCAGTGCTTCACGGAATATTTCATTTACTGGTCGTGAATATTCAGCTCCGCGAGTATAGGGCACTACACAAAATGTACAAAACTTATCACAACCCTCTTGTATGGAAAGAAATGCAGAAGACCCTTGGCTATTGCCGTAACATTCATCTGGCAATTTATCAAACTTTGCAACTTCCGGAAAATCAGTATTTATTACATGACCTTTACTTCTACTTGCTTTAACTATCAGTTCTGGTAAAGCAGCGATGCTCTGCGGACCAACAACAATATCAACAAAAGGGGCTCTTCTGAATACTTCTTCCCCTTCTGCTTGCGCCACACACCCAGCCACCACTATGGTGATCTCTTTCTTCTTTTGTGCTGAATGAATCTTTCCAAGCTCAGAATAAAGCTTTTCTGCTGCTTTCTCCCTAATATGACAGGTGTTAAGTATTACCAAGTCAGCTTTTTCTGCATCACTAACAACGTTGAATCCTAGAGGTTTAATTATATTTTCCATTAAAACGGAGTCATAAACGTTCATCTGACAGCCGTAAGTTTTAACACATAGGCCTTTCATACTTAGAGATTTATTCACACTTATCGGCAAATTAGTACATATTTATCATTGTAGTGTATTGTGCACAAGCATCGTTACTTAAGCTACTAAAACAGGTAGTAGCTTAAACTGGCTCATACCCTTTCCCTTTTGAAGAAAAGTGCTCAATTATAGGTGATATAATATAATCATTCACTTTGTCACTTAACAGAAATCCTGTAGTTAGTGCTATGGCTCCTATTACAGCACCTGTTAAAGCTGTGGATCCAGCTCCAATCATTGCACCAGGAAAAATGGCGGTTATGGCTGCAGCAAGACCAACTCCGATTGCAGTGCTTACAACTGTCCACGCGCCGTACGTAGCTACAGCATTTTTGTGACCTTCTTCAATCAATTTTTTTTTGTAAAATTTGTATATTAAAGTTCCTGCACAAAGAATTGTAGCCAATCCTGGAACGATAAAACCAATCATTCCACCTATTACTAAAGGTGACAAAGCTGTGAAATGTAATCTTAAACTTAAACCTATAGATGCCCCTACCAAAGCGTATGCTACTAACATTCTACCATAAATTTCTTTATCCATACAACCTACCTAATTAACTGATAATAACAAATTTCTGCAGACTTTAAGTCTTTCCTGTTCATTATAATGAAATTAACTGAATACCGGAAGTAATTTTCTTATAGAGTAGTCTTGGAAAAGAGAATGACCTCAACTTACAACCATTCGAGTTATCAGCAGTTAATGTCAAATTTTACAGTTAAACAGGGGGCTACTCAGTATTATCTACCCAGTTCATGTTAGCTATAAATATTTAAGAAATTTACCAAGTAGAAAAAAGGCAAAAGAAACCCCGTAGTGCAAGTTTTGACTCTCTAATACTTTAAATTGGCGCTGTAATAATTTGCTGACGCTTAATTTAAGCACGATTTGGCTGAATGTAGAAAAAATTTAAAAGACATGCAGCCGCTATAATTTGATGCAATCCGCCAAAAAATACCTTAGGTTTTTTACTGAATTTTGTCATTAAATCTGCAGATCAAAAACAAATTTTTTAGAGTCATAAATACCCTTAATGCCATGATAAGGGGGCTGGCGGAGTTTGTCAAGCAACTTTTGCATTTCCATGCTACTTGGATGACACCTATTATTACAACGTTCATACAATTGTGAGCAGTATAACGTTAGGCAATCCTAATGGGTTAGCTATATGGCAAGGGTAATACGCTCACGAAGATTTAATGCAATAGCTTGATTTCTACTAAAAGACAGCATGATGCCAAGTGCAATGCTTGAAGACAAAAGAGAAGAGCCACCATAGCTAAGTAATGGCAGAGTTATGCCGGTGGTGGGAAAAACACTCAATGTTACCCCTATGTTTATTATGAATTGTGTGATAAATTGAATTGATATACCCAAGATCACCAGCAGATTAAATAATTCATTTTCCCTATATGCAACGTAAAGCAAGCGAGCGGAGATGATGCCAAATAACGCCAATGTGGCTAAGCACATAATCAAACCAAATTCTTCTGCTAAAACAGAAAATACAAAATCTGTATGACAATCAGGAAGAAAGATTTTTACACTACCTTCACCAGGCCCAACTCCAGTTAATTGACCTCTTTTGAATGCTTCTAATGATTTTATAACTTGAAAATTATCGTGCTGCGTGAAAAAGAGAAAATTGTAAATCCTTTGCTTTATATGCGGGAGATGTAAGTAAGCAGTTGTAATTCCAGTTGTGACCATTCCTCCTATACATAGAAAGTATAAAAATGGTATACATGCAATAAACATTTGCCCAATAAAAGAGTATGTTAAAAGCATAGACATACTAAAGTCCGGTTGCAAAAGCAATAGCACAAAAACTAACAGAAATATTATAATTGATATGTGCACTTTAAACTTCATTCCGCTAGCCAAGATACTAGCTATAACAACAGAAAAAAATGGCTTCATGAACTCAGATGGTTGAACCGAGATTTTGAAAATATATAACCATCTTTTCGCACCTTTTGCCTCCGCGCCAAATATTATCACAGCTGCCATTAGAATGATAAATAAAGTAAAACTTACGAATGAGAGGCTAAGTATAGTCCTTGCATTGAGAAAAGAAAATGTTACTAAGGTAATCAGTGACAGAACTGTATAGACTATATGGCGCCGTATAAAATAATCTTGTGGTAAGGAAAGACGCTGTGCAATTACAGGGCTTGCTGAATAAGCAAGAATGAAGCTTATAGTTAGCAAAAAAACTACTGGGAGGATGAGATAATAATCTAGTGTTCTATACCAGAGTTTAATATTCATTTTGTTCCAATGTGTAATGCCACTATTCCATAGCTCATATTATGAAACTCAACATTCTTAAAGCCTATCTCTTCAATTTCCATTTTAAAATCAGCCTGAGTTGGAAATTCTCTGATGCTTTTCACTAAATATTCATAAGAATGCTTATCTTTAGCAACTATGCTACCGATTTTAGGAATTATTTTAAATGAATATAAGTCATAAAATTTGGCAAATGTCTTATTTTGATAGTGCATAGGGGCAAATTCCAAGCAAATTAATTGTCCATTTGGTTTTAATACCCTGTGCACCTCACTTAAAGCCTTCTTGCGGTCAGAAACATTTCGAATACCAAAAGCTACTGTGCAATAATCAAATTCGAAGTCTTCAAATGGTAAACTTTCTGCATTCGCACACACCCAATCAAAGTTCAGTTGATTTGAATTTACAGCTTTATCACGTCCTTTGTTCAGCATATTTTGATTTATATCACATACTGTAACCTTAGCACTTGGTTCTTTTCTCACTATTTTTATTGCTATATCTCCAGTTCCTCCAGCAACATCTAAAACCTTAGAGTTTTTTGTAAAATGCACGCTATTTACCATCTTATCCTTCCATAACCTGTGCATTCCTAGGCTCATTATATCATTCATGATGTCGTAGCGATTTGCCACGGAATCGAATACCTCTTTAACTAATTGTGATTTATCCATTCCTTCTCGATTTTTATAATAGACATTACATAAAGTCGTTGAACTCCTTTTATCATAAAAATATATCCAGTATCCCTCTACTGGCATATCTTCTTTATTTTTTTGTAATATTATACTTAGTTTTGTGCCATTTATTATAAAATTCAAGTACATTTGAAATTCTTGATTATTTATTGAAACAGATACAAAATTCTTCCTATATATCAGCAAAATACTAAAAACGACCGTCTTTTATTGAAAAATTAAAAAAAATGTTGTAAAATTGTTATAGTAGTAAAACTTGGTAAAATATATGGTAGACTCGAAAGTTAATGTAACATTCAATCCAGAAACTTCACAGCACCTTATTGAACTAGCCAAAGCCACTAAGCAGTCTGTTCAAAAACTGACAGAAAAGCTAGTCAAAGAAGCAGTTGAGCTTGAAGCAGAGGATATTGCATTTTCCAAAATTGTTAGGGAGCTTGATGCTGACGATGCAGAAGAAGTAGAGGATAGTGAAGACATCTGGAAATAAGCCGTACACTATTAAATATCTTAAGCACGTTCTTAAAAGGAATTTGCCCTCCTTACCAGAAGCTATAAAGTCAACGATCAAAGAGGCAATAAGAGAGTGTCTTGCAACTGATCCCATTGGTAATGGTGTATTGCTACGCAATAGATTAAAAGGACACAGAAGAATGAGAATTGATGATTATCGTATCGTCTACCGTGTAAATATTGCAAAATGTAAAGTAACTATTGTTTCAATAGGACACAGGGACAACATTTACAAGCAGGCAATATTAGACCTACTAAAACACTAAATATATTTTTATATCCACCTTTTCCTGTGTCATTCTCTAACTTAGGCGACTTTGCTAAGCTCAAAAAAAACTCAACCACTATCTATACACCAATTTTATGAAATTCTAATAGGCCTTTTAATAGAATCTTCTGCAGCCATAGACAAAATAATAAGCTTAAGAAGTTAGATATATACTAACAAACAAAATACATTATAATTAAGCCTATCTGATCCGGTAAATCGTTAAGTGACAACAGTTCTTTCACAAAATATTATCTCTCTTATCATGATACTATCTGTAGCAGTTGTTGATATGGCAACTGATTTGTACTCAGTAGCGTTACCGAATATTGCCAATTATTTTAAAGTAGAGGGCAGTACAGTTCAGCTTACAATTAGCTTAAATTTAGTGGGATTTGCAATATCTGGGTTAATTTATGGTCCATTATCAGACCATTATGGTAGGCGCCCAATAATGTTGGCTGGTATGACAATCTTTGCCTCGGCAAGCATCATATGTTGCATAGCTGATGATATTACACTTCTAATATTAGTGCGCTTTATACAAGGAATGGGAGCTGGTGTTGCAGGTGTTGTTGGGTATGCAGCAATAAGGGATATGTATTCGGGTAGTGAATACTCAAGAGTAATTTCAAAATTAAATATGGTAGTAGCGCTTTCACCTGGAATAGCTCCAGTGGTAGGCAGTTATATAATTTCACATGGTTACAATTGGAATTCTTTATTCTTTATTATATCATTAGCAGCAATTATTATGCTCATTTTTATTTACTTTAAGTTACAAGAAACACTCACTGTAAATACAAATGAAATCAGCATAACTAGTGTGGTTATTAATATTTTCAAGCAATATATATTAATATTTCGAAACTATCGTTTCCTTGGGTTTTCAGCTATTCACGGATTAACTTTTATGTGGCTTTGGGCATACATTGCTAACTACCCTTTCATATTTGGATCGATGGGCATTGAAGTACAATATTTTGGCTATCTCATATCAGTCATAGTCATATTTTACATAATTGGAACTTTGATTAATGGAAAGTATGTACCAAAAATAGGGGTTAGCAGGATGTTAATTATAGGTTTGGTATTACCAATAATATCTGAGAGTTCACTGGTATATTTTTACTCTATAAACAAATTAAATGTATTTATTCTTCAAGTTGCTTGGATTCCAAGCAATATAGGCCTTGCATTGATAATAAGCAATAACGTAACCTCTGCTTTAGAAACAATTAAAAATATAGGGCTTGGCAGTGCGGTCATCTCATTCTGCAATATGATGTTCGGGGCTATCGGAATATATATAGTAGGAAAATTCTTTTCCTACGGTATTTTATCAAATTTACTATTAACAATAGTATGCTCTACAATTGCGGTTCTTATATACAGCTTGCTCAAATATACTGAAAAACACTCAAAAGGCTGATTATAATGGGGTATCATCTAAGCAATTTTTGCCATCCCTGATATCCAGAATCGGCATATTTTATACTCTTTTGCGGCAAAAATTTCTCTTGTTTCCTTATGTTTACTCCTAATTTTTTAACCAACGAGCTCCCATGAGAAGAGGAGAGTAAAGATCTTCTTCCATAGATATCTTAACACTTTTTTCTTCTTCTATAGTTGGCGGATGAGTAAGAAAGCGAATCTTTGGTGCATTTCTAATGATTGCCATTGGTGTTTGTTCTGCTCCCTCCCCCATGACTAAAACAGCAGATGTTGCCAGCGCGTCAAGAAGATTGATTTGTGTTACTTGGAGTGGTTGACTATAAAGATCTAGTTTACCTATATAAGAATAAAGCGGCTCAAATCCACACCAACCAAGAGCTATGCCTGTAACCCCACGACGCATAGGTGTTATACTACTATCTGTAATCAAAATACCAAGATGTTTTATGCAGTGTTTTGTCTTGAGATAGTTCCATATTGATAGAGCTGTTTTCTGAACATCTTTTGGATATAAAATATACATTTTATCGCCATTTGATTCATCAATACCAGCAGATGGAATTAAGATATTGTCTTTAATCGTTAAATAGATACTGTAAGGATTGTGTTCTACATCAATAATCGCATCAGCTTCTTTTTTGATCAGCTCTTCTTTAGAACAGGTAGTTTTGTGAACTACTTGTTTTTGACAAATGGAAATGATTTTCGATGTGATAGCAAGAATAACTTTCTCTGTAAGCAACTCCGAAACATAGCGATCAAGAACCTTCTCTAATGCTTCACCGAATTCAATGCAGTGGGTGTAAATTGCTTCAACATGCATATTATTATGTTAACATGTTAGCCTATATATGGTATAGTCTTTCATTTGAGTAAGAATAGTTTGATGCCATCCATCAAGAAGTGTTAAGTTGAAGTATACATCACCTTTATAAGGTCTGTGAATTTTTGTTATGATAAACTCTGAGATTAGATCATATTCTAAAAAAAGGTGTGCTATTTGTGCTCCACCAATCATAAAGATTTTGGGGTAACTCCAACTACTTTGAATTGATAGAAATTCTTGGATAGAAGAAATAATAGTGCATTTTATACTCCCATCAAAACGAGAACTTAACTTGTTACGAGAAAAAACAATAGGAATACGATCCTTTAATATGTTTTGAGGCATAGTTTCAAATGTCTTCCTTCCCATAACAATAACTTGTTTGTCAGTTACCTGATGAAAATGATCTAACTCACTTGGATAATGCCAGGGTAATCCATTATTTATTCCAACTACCCCTTTGGGATCAACAGCCATAATTCCAGTAACCATCATCTCTGTAAGGCAGCTTGGGCTACAAAAAATCGCATGTGATCATACACGTTATGCACTCGAAGAAAATCAACTTTATTGTGCAATGCAGATGATACAGCAATTGTTTCCAAGTCTCTATTAAAAGAAGATTCTGTTGAAAAAGAAGAAATAAATGACTTTCTAGAATGGCCCACTAAAACTTTGCAGCCGAAATTTTGCAATGCTTCTATATTACGTAAAAGCCAGATATTCTGATATAGAGATTTTCCAAAACCAATACCAGGATCAATAATTATTGAGCTTTTATCAAAACCTAAAGCTAGTAATCTGTTAATGCTCTTCTCTGCCCAATGGTTTATGATGCTGATAGGATCAGTGTCACTTGGAATAATGTTGTCCTTATGTGGTGGTATGGAAAGTGAATGCATAATAACAATACCACACCCACTACTGGCAATTGCTTTTAAGGTGTTATCATCCAGATCTCCTTTAACATTGTTTATCCAAGCAATGTTATAGTGTTCCAAAACATTCAAAATAACATCTGACTGAAAGCTATCAATACTAATTTTAATATCACCAACTTTCATATATTGATGAAGGTTATCAAGCACTGGTTTTAAGCGTGCATATTCTGCTTTTGGAGTCTGTATAGAAGATCCAGGTCTTGTTGATTGAGCACCAAGTTCAACTATGCTTGCACCATCTGATAACAGTTGTAGTGCCTGTGTAGTGGCTTGATCTGCATCATAATAAAGACCACCATCTGAAAATGAATCAGGAGTAATATTGACAATACCTACAAGTTCTGGTGAAAGTACAAAACTTCTTAAAAAACAGTTTTCTATACTAGGAATATCATGGGCAATAGTGCTAAACGTTTTATTAATTATCGGATCTCTATTCTTAGGATTAAGCATTGCAATCAAATGAAGCAAAAATGGTCTGTTTATCAATTCTGGGTGAGGAATCTTAAGGTAGGGTGTATCAAGTGTCAAGTCATCCCATAACAAAATATCCAAATCAATAATACGAGGTGCCCATTTTTCATAGACCTGTGGACGACCAATGTCACATTCGATTTGTTTGAGGCCTTTTAACAGCTCTTCAGGAGAAGAAAGACAATTTCCATATACTACCATGTTTAGAAATGGCTTGTCCCTCTCAGGCGGGGCACCACTTGGTAAAATAGCCTTCGTTTCTAGAATGATTGAAGATTTTAAATTTTTAAAATAGCGCTCCTTTAGTAATGTAATAGCCTTTTGTAAATGGGAAAAACGATTCCCCATATTTGAACCAATAGAAATGTAAATCATTAGTTATCCTCTTGTTCTTGCAGTGCATTACAATAGGTAAAGCAGACACCTCCATGCACATCAGGAACAGGTGGTGCAACTTTGTGGGTAGTCACTCTTATGGAAGAGATAATATGTTTCTTTTGTATCAAAAGATTGTTAATGGTTATGTATATATCATGAGTTAAGTGCTCGATTAAATTGAATTGCTTGCTCTGAACGAGAGATTGAGTACTCTGTACTATCTCCAGATAGCAAACAGTATCCTCAAGCCGATCAGTTATAAGCCCTAAAGGAGGATTCTTAAAGGTAAAATCAATGTTAATACTAACTAATTGGGGGTGAAATCTCTCTTCTGCACTACATCCTAAGTGTACCCAAACTCGTAAATCAGATATAAGAAGATTACATAAAGGCCTCCTTCTAGAATCATATTGCATTCCAACACCATTAAGATACTAAGCAATATTGTGTCTAAGTTATTATATTTGTCAACTCAGTTGTTTTAAGCAAAGTCTTATCCTACCTTTAACATCAGAGTAGTTATTTTGCTATCAATCTATTCGAAAAAGCACAGCTGATATGGCATTAACATGCATGAGCACTCATCATTCCATCAAGAAAACCCCATAAGAGTTTTGCTCCTTTTTTAGCACCCTGCATAACCTTGTCTTGTTCCTCTTCGTTTAAATCAGCAATAAGGTTTGCACACTCCTCAGAGTGCCATTCATCAGCATCCATATGAACGGTGAAAAATTGGAGAGAACGTTCATCATTTATTGAATAGTGTTTTTTCAAACCATCAATTTTAGACTTAGAAACTTCCGGAGTTTGACGTTCATAAGCATAAAGAGCTCCCAAACCCATTGCAAAGCCTGATCGTACAATATCAAAATAACCATCAACTAATTCTTGTGTTTCTTTAATCTGTACACTTTTACGAAGGTCAAATCGTGTGATGCCAAGCCCTTCAGCAAAACGTTGCCATAACTCTGGATGATTCTCATCACCTTGCTCTTCTTCTGTTAAATTATCAAGTAAAACTTGTCGCATTTTCAGATCTGGACACAAAGAATGTATGCCACTGATATAACGAGGAAACGCAGCAACGTGGTGGTAGTATTCCTTAGCGTAGGTTTGTAAAGCTTGCAAGCTTAAGCTTCCTGTATTCCATGACTGGTAGAACGGATGATTTAGTAAATGCAATTTATCTAATTTATTGTTTAGAGATTTAATAAACTTTATCATTTCCTCTCAATCATATTAATACGTGAGTTTATATATTATAGTCTTTCCAGTGTCAAGATACGTTTTAAGCTAAACTAGTAAAGCTTGTGAAACATATTATTTCTCTTACTCTCTGTGTAGAAGGCATTTGTGCTGTAACCGTTCACACTTAATTAAACAGGAGTAATTCTTTAATTTGTGGAAAGATGCGATGTCAAAATTGACCTTATTTTCCTCTCTCCTTTGAGCTTTTTTTATTTTAAATTAAATACAAAAAACTCACTTGACAAACTCCGCCAGCCCCCTTACCATGATACTGAAGCTATTTATTTATCTTCTTTGTACAAATTAAATGACAAAAAAACTCAATGTATTTGGCGTCTCATGTTTAATTTTTTGCACTATGTGCACCTTATGTCTTTATAAAATTTCCAGGTTTTTACCTATATAAGCTGAAATGCGCTTATAAAGTATTTAAAACATCAAAAAACGCTAACTTAAAAAATAGATAGTGAATAACTAGCTACTACGGAGTTTCTTTTGCCTTTTTTTTATTTAGTAAATTTCTTAAATATTTATAGCTAAAGTAATTTAAGAGCAATTGACCTTACCCAGAAAAAGTAGAGAGAAAGTTAAGACGTTTTTGTCAAGGAAATGATGCATCAAAAAGTTCAGGAATGCAATAGTTAATAGCAGAATGTCTACATTGTTTGTTATAAAAAATTTCTACGTATTCAAATATGGCAGTTCTAGTTTGTTGAGCAGAACGTTGAGAAGTATCAATAAGCAGCTCCCTTTTGAGTGAACTGAAGAAACTTTCTGCAACA
>JAITXQ010000064.1 GCA_031284675.1 Rickettsiales bacterium
TATAACAAACAACGTAGACATTCTACTATTAACTATTGCATTCCTGAACTTTTTGATGCATCATTTCCTTGACAAAAACGTCTTAACTTTCTCTCTACTTTTTCTGGGTAAGGTCAATAATATAGATGGGAATACTATTGAAAGAGGAGGTTGAAGATTCTTATCATTGCTAAGATGTACAGTTCCAGAGTGTGATGGTTATATTATAGGATGTAAAAGTTGCACAATTAGTTTGACTTAAACTACTTATTGTATAAAATTGTAACTAATATGTGAATAAAGGTTAACATGGCAGTTAAAATAAGGTTGGCAAGATTTGGCGCAAAGAAACGCCCTTTTTATAGAATAGTTGTAGCTGATTCACGAGCACCAAGAGATGGACGTTTTATTGAGAGAATAGGACAATATGATCCGATGTTACCAAAAGACAATAAAAATCGTGTTGTGGTAAAAGCTGATAGACTAAAACATTGGCTGAGTGTAGGTGCGCAAGCAACTGAAAGAGTGCTATGGTTCATCAAAAAAGGCATAATAGCTTTAGAAACAGAAAAAAAGAAAGCAGAAGGACAAGAGGCATAAGTCTCTTTAATGCTGAACACTGATTTAACAAATAATGATAAATTAGACGATATTGTATCTTCTGATTTATCAGCTATGAAGGACTTTATCTTCAGAAATGTCGACGATGAAGACGCTAAGCTTGCTACTGATATTATATCCCACCTTGTTAAGTCAGGTGGAAAAAAAATAAGGCCTAAACTCGTCTTTATCATATGTAAAATGCTAAAATATTCTGGGGAGAATAGAATTAACATTGCCGCATCGGTAGAGTTTATACACAATGCCACTTTACTTCATGATGATGTGCTTGATGAAAGTGAAGCACGCCATGGAGTTAAAACAGCAAATAAAATTTGGGGGAATAAATCGAGCATTTTAGTTGGTGATCTATTATTAACTCTAGCATTCAGATGGCTTATAGAGTGTGGAAATTTAAATATTCTCTCTATTTTATCTGAAGCATCGCATTCACTTGTAAAGGGTGAAATAAAGCAGATGACAGCACGTTTTAACCCTCACACAATTAGGGAAAATTATTTTGATATCATTGAAGAAAAGACAGCGTCTTTATTTTCTGCGTGCTGTGAAGCTACATCTACAGTATCTGGTGCTACAAGTGATGAAACAGAGAGGCTGAAGAATTTTGGTTTTAATTTTGGTATGGCATTTCAAATAATTGATGATATACTCGATTATACTGCTGATCAAAGCACTTCTGGAAAGCAAGTCGGAAAAGACTTTTGCGAAGGCAAAGTGACTTTACCTGCTATTATAGCATACGAAAAAGGCAATCCAGTAGAGCAAAAATTTTGGAAAAAATGTTTTTCTTCAGCTGAGCGCAATTTTGACCAAGCATTACACTATATTAATCACCATAATGCCATTCAGCTTTCTATGGAAAAAGCGAGGCACTATGTTAATATGGCGCAAGATAATCTCAGTACTTTTTCTGATTCTCCTTATAAAACCGCTTTAATTGACTTTTTAAATGCAAGCATAGAAAGGCAAGTTTAGCTAGTGCTTGATATTTCCAGATTAATTGCTATATATTTATTAGATTCTTAAGGGTAATAGTATGTCAGACAGCAGTAAAGAGAAAAAGAAGAAGTTTGCCGATATGGTGAATAGGCAGAAAGGTGACGATCAACAAAATGATAATCATAAACAAATTGATGATTTAAATGAAGATCTCAATACATTAAAAGAACGTGCAGCTCAGCTTGAAGATCATTTACGCCGTGCTGTTGCAGATAATGAAAACGTCAAACGTATAATGCAAAAGCAAATTAGCGATGCAAGTGATTACGCAGTTACAAAATTTGCACGTGATATGATCAACTCGTGCGACAATTTAAAAAAAGTAATGGAAAATTTGAAAGACGGTGATCCTGTTCATGAAGGAATCAAAGTAGCTCATCAAAAAATTATAAATGATCTGAAAAAACATGAAATAGAAGAAGTAGACCCACTTGGTGAGCCTTTTGATAGTAATTTACACCAAGCTGTTGTGGAAAGAGAAGACAATGAAAAAGAACCCGGCACTATTGTAGAAGTTTTACAAACTGGTTATACTATCAAAAATAGGTTGCTTCGCCCTGCAATGGTTGTTATTTCTAAAAAATCTGATGGGAATGCGTAAATGTCAGAGGTTAGGTTTTTTACATAACCATTGTTTAAGCAAAAAATCAACAGCCCGCTTTGGTGTCATTCCAGCGCGTGACGCTGAAATCCAGAAAAAAAGAAATATGGATCCCAGTGTCAAGCACTGGGATGACAGAGAACTATGTAAGGAGTCTGTTGTTTTTTCAGGTATTCAACCAAGTGGCACACTGCATTTAGGTAATTATCTTGGTGCGATCAAGCAGTGGGTAGACTTACAGGATAAATATAAATCTCTTTTTTGTATTGTTGACCTGCATGCAATTACAGCTAATAAACTTTCTGCAAGTGAATTAAAAAGTAATATTTTCAAAACAGCAGCAGCTTATATCACGTGTGGAATAGATCCAGAAAAGTCCATTATTTTTAGTCAGTCCACAGTTAGCGGTCATGCCGAACTGGGCTGGCTGCTTGGGTGCTATACACCAATTGGTTGGCTTAATCGTATGACTCAATTTAAAGATAAAGCCGGTAGCGACAAACAAAAAGCCTCTCTTGGATTATATAGTTACCCAGTACTTATGGCTGCAGATATATTGCTGTATCAAACTAAATACGTTCCTGTTGGTGATGATCAAAAACAACACTTGGAGCTTGCACGCGATATTGCATTAGCTTTTAATAATCACTATAAACTTGATCATTTCATCGTACCTGAAATCTTAATTTTGGATTGCACATCAAGGATAATGAGCTTAAGAGATGGTACAAGCAAGATGAGTAAGTCTGACCCTTCAGAATATTCATGCATTAACCTTGACGATACAGATGACTTAATTGCAAAAAAAATAGAAAAAGCAAAAACAGATTCAACCCTAGGCTTTGATTTTGCTACTTTAGAGTGCCGCCCGGAAATAAGCAATTTGATAAACATTTATTCAGCTCTTAGTAGTTTAGATGTGGATAAAGTGTGTGAAGAAATGAACAAGCACGATATGAAGCACTTCAAAAAAGAATTGGCTGATTTAATCATCAGCGTTATATCACCTATACGCGAAAAAATGAATGACCTTTTACAAGACCAATTTCATTTACATGAAATATTAAAAAAAGGCATAGAAAAAGCAGCAAAAATTGCAAACCATAACATAAAAGAAATCAAGGATATTATTGGATTTGTTCAGTAAAATATTACTGTCTTTCCCCTTTTCCTTTTTCAAATTGTGCAGCTATTTGCTTTACATTGACCTTACCCAGAAAAAGTAGAGAGAAAGTTAAGACGTTTTTTGAGTAAAATAAAACGTTTTTTCAAAGAGGTGTAATATGACAAATAGAAGAGAATACACAGCAGAATTTAAATT
>JAITXQ010000054.1 GCA_031284675.1 Rickettsiales bacterium
AGATCTCCTGTTAATTTCTTGGTTCACATCTTTTCTACTCTCATTTCCTATTCCGTGAAATCCAAAAAGCCTTCCATTTCCTATACTTTCTTCCTTCCTTAATCCAGAATTAGCGTTACAAATGAACTGCCCTACAAACCAACTATACATAAAAAACACAGGTTGAAATACTCTGAATATATTAACTTACACCTTAAATTTCTGAAAGAGTTCGATGAAAGTCCCGAAGTGAAAACAATGACAGTAGAGCACTCAATAAGAAAGATTATTGGAGCTGAACCTATACACAAAGTTGGCCATATACCTAAGGTTGAACTAGCTAGAGAAGAGGTAATCCAAAATGGAAAATTACAAGAAGGAGAAAAAGTAGTAGGTTTAAATGTAACTTTTTATTATGAGAGTGATTATAAAAGATTCATCAAACTTCTAGACTATGAAAAATGCAGTTATATATCAAAAGTTTATGGTAAAACTATTACTCTTGAACATAAGAAACACAACATACCTAGCAGGGTCATAAATACAAAGGTGCATAAAGTTTTTATGAGTATAGAACAGACTAATAAATTTATAAAGGGCACTTTACAAATTGAAATAGATAGCGTTGAACAATTAGGAAATACAGCAGCTATAAAAACTGCCTAATAGCCACCCAAAACCCTTATTTCCCACTCAAGTTCAATGTTAAACTTATCTTTCACTGCATCTTTTACCATGTTGCCAAGATTTTCCAAGTCAGATGCAGTTGCATCATTATAATTGAGTAAAAAATTACAATGTTTCTTGGAGATTTTAGCTCCGCCAGTATTCAATCCTCGGCAGCCAGATTTATCAATCAGCTCCCATGCTTGGTAGTCTTTTGGATTTTTGAATATGCACCCAGCAGTTTTTCCTCTTATTGGCTGGCTTTTGTTTTTTTTATCAATAACTTTCTTTAGTCTCTGTAATATAAGCTCAGAATATGAGCTTACTCCTTTAAACTCAGCTTCAACAAAAATCCAATTTCCTTTTAGGCTATGTCCACGATAAAAATATCCCATGTCTTCGCTGGAGAATTCATATAGGTTTCCATCCTCTAGATTCACTGCTTTTATGGATTGTATAACGCTTGCGATATCACTACCATATGCACCTGCATTCATTTCTATTCCACCGCCAACTGTTCCTGGAATTCCAACTAGAAACTCCAATCCACTAATTTGCTGATTTTCTGCAAAATAAGCAAGGTTGCTGAGCAGCGCAGCTCCTCCAGCCACAATAGAGTTGTTACCCTTACATTTAATATATGCAAACTCCTTACTTAATTTTACTGTTATTCCTCGAATGCCACTATCTCGCACTATTATGTTGGATGTTGCACCGATAACGTTAATTGGCAACTTAGTGTTTTTAATCAAGCATGTTAAATCTTCAATATCACGTGGTTTAAATAATACATCAGCTTGTCCACCGACATTTAACCATGTCATTTTAGACATTGAAACATTATAACGATAGATTCCGCGTACTTTAGGTAAGCTTATAAGCATTTTGATTTCAACTCTAATCCTGCATCCATACCCATTTTTTCCGCATCTTCTATAAACGAAGTGCGCTTAGTGAAGTATATATTCTTCTCATCTGCTAACATACAACAAAGATGTAGCATATTTTCACTCACATATTCCGCCAGAGCTGCAAGTGGTGTAAAACATGAACCATTTACTGTCTTCATAAAACTACGCTCTGATTTTGCTCTTATAAAAGACATATTATTATTAATTTTCTCTAAAAGATCGATAATTTTTACATCATTTTTTCTACATTGAATACAAATTGCTCCTTGTCCAACTGCACTTAACATAACTTGTGTTGATAATACTTCTGTAATTAAGTAATGTTTTCCTAATCTTATCAACCCAGCTTCAGCTAGAATTATCCCATCAAAACTCTGATTTTGCAATCTAGTTGTCGCATTTCCGCGTAATGGCACTATATTTAAATCAGGTCTGAAATTTAGTAATTGAACTTTTCTTCTTATTGAAGAAGTTGCAATAGTAGCCTGCTGTGGCAAAGATTCAAGGCTATTATGTTTATGAGAAATAAATGCATCACATGGACTTAACCTTTCTAAAATACAAGGAATTGTTAAATCCCCTGAGAAAAATGCAGGCACATCCTTTAGCGAATGAACTGCCATGTCTATATTATTCTCAAGCAATTCAGTTTCAATTTCTTTGATGAACAATCCCTTACCTCCTATTTCAGCAAGGTTTGCATTTGTATATTTATCTCCGGAAGTTTTTATTTTAATGATCTCAACAGATAAATTAGGAAAAGAGTCCAGCAACTTTTGTTTTGCTTCCAAAGCTTGAGCAATTGCAAGGCTGCTTCCTCTGGTACCTATTCTTATTAACATGTATCTAAATTTTAACTTAAACAGTGCACGAAATTAGTTTACAATCAATTATTACAATTTTAAACCTACAACTTATGTATAACAGACTTATAGTCAAATCTTTTTCAGTATTATGTATCTGTCTGTTCTCTTTATATATGATACTGCCAAATTTTTTTGATAATAAATTTTTTATTTCACAAAAAAGAATAAATTTAGGCCTCGATCTGAAAGGGGGAGCATCTCTACTGTTAAATATAGATCTAGACTTCTATTTTAAGGAAAAGCTAGGCATGTTAGTCGATGAGATAAGAGAAACTCTATTAACAAAAGACATCGAATCTAACGTACAAATTAATGAACAAATAATTGTGACTTTAAATAATATTGATAACTATAAAAAAGCTTCAACATTAATTAGTAAAATAAATCCAAATTTAGAGCTAAATAGAAAAGATTCTTCAATTTTCATTTCATATAAACCTCATTATAAAAATTCTTTAATCAATGAAGTAGCTGCAGAATCAATAAATAATGTTCAGCGACGTCTAGATAAACTTGGCACAAAGGAAGTCAGCGTTCAAAAACAAGGGCAGAATAAAATATTAGTACAGGTACCTGGAGTAGAAGACACCGAACAAATAAAATCTCTGCTTGGTAAAACGGCTAAGTTAGCTTTTCATTTGGCAAATAGCAACGTAGCCAAGGTGCAGGATATAGATCACGAAACCACTGTCATGCTCAAGGATTCTTTAGGCAATTCTTATCCAATATTCCGTAAAACTGAAATAGGTGGTGATTTGCTGGTTAACGTGTCAGTTAGATTTGGTTCCTTAGGTAAACCAACAGTACATTTTAAATTTGACAGCACAGCAAGCAAAAGGTTCGCGAGAATCACTAAAGAAAATGTGGGCAAGCCCTTTGCTATTGTTCTGGATAACACAGTCTTAACTGTGCCAACAATACGTGAACCAATTCTAAATGGAGAGGGAGAGATTAGCGGTAATTTCACTGAAAAACAAGCAAGTGAACTTGCAATACTTTTAAAATCTGGAGCACTGCCAGCACCACTCAAAATAATCGAAGAGAAAAATATTGGTCCAAACCTTGGAGAAGAATCAATAAAAGCAGGAGAAATGGCAGCGATAATCTCTATCACAGCTGTTGCTTTATTTATAATTATTACTTACGGCAAATTAGGCTTATTGGCCTCTGTTGCACTGCTTTTTAATGTAATTCTCATATTATTAATTCTCACCCTACTTGAAGCAACCTTAACTCTGCCTGGCATTGCAGGTATTGCACTAACTGTTGGTATGTCGGTTGATGCAAATGTTCTCATATTTGAACGTATTCGTGAAGAAATTAAATCGGGAAAGAGAGCAGCACGTGCTATTGAAGAAGGGTTTAAAAACGCTATAAAAACAATCCTGGATTCAAATATCACTACATTAATTGCTGCGGGGATAATGTTCGTTATTGGCAGTGGAGCAATAAGAGGCTTTTCTGTTACTTTATCAATAGGAATTTTATGCTCGATGTTTTCTGCAATCACAGTCACAAAACTTCTGATAGAATTGTGTGTGAACCCAGAGAAATTGGTGCTTTAAATTATGGTGTTACTGAATTCCCTCTTTATCTTTATCAATTTCAAAATGATTGTATAATATTACTTTGAAGTTTGATTTTCAATGCATAAGTTTGTGATACTCTTCTCCATAATACTTGCAGTAATTGCTTATTATTTAAACAACGAAGTTATATTTGAAGTAGCAAAGCTATTCGGTGATATATTTATCAGCTTGTTGAAATTAATAAGTTTACCTCTGGTCTTTTTATCCATAGTTTCCACAATCTCTGGGCTCAAAGACTCAATTGAAATCAAAACTCTAGTTAAGAAAACACTATTTTATACGCTGCTTACAACTATTATAGCTGCATTCGTTGCATTATCGTTTTATCTGCTAATAGACCCAGCAAGAAAAAATTTTATAAGTAACACAATAGAAAGCGTGAGTGACAATAATTACAATTACTTTTCATATTTGAAATCACTCATTCCTTCGAATTTTGTGCAAGTTTTCCTTGAAAATAATATGATTGGTAGCATATTAATCGCTTTCTTGATGGGTGGAGCTATTATTTCACTTCCAAAAGAAAAACAGGATATATTATACCAAGTATTCTCTGCACTTTTTGATACACTACTTAAAATTGCTCAAGGGTTATTAAAGTTCATTCCGCTCGCTGTGTGGTCTTTTATCACATGTTTTTTACACGAATTAAAAGGTGGCAGCGAGTTCCATAGTCTTTTATGGTATTTTGCTTGCATAATGTCTGCAAATTTTGTGCAGGCGTTTCTGATTTTACCACTGCTTATGTGGTACAAAGGCATATCACCAATCCAAACATTGAAGGGAGTCATGCCAGCATTAACGCTTGCGTTTTTTTCTAAATCATCTAGTGCAACATTGCCAACAACCATAGACTGTGTGCAGAACAAGCTCAATGTGCCAAAGAAATTGTCGTCTTTTATTTTACCAATATGCACAACAATTAACATGAATGCATGTGCTGCGTTTATTTTGATTACAGTGATGTTTGTTTCAGAGATGAATGGGCACACGTTTTCCTTAAGCGAAATGTTTATATGGATTTTTTTAGCAACTGGTGCAGCAATTGGCAACGCTGGAGTGTCGATGGGATGCTATTTTATGGCAACTAGTTATCTTGTATCAATGAATGTTCCTTTGTACATTATGGGACTAATTCTGCCTATTTACACAATCATTGATATGTTCGAAACTGCAATAAATGTGTGGTCTGATGTTTGTGTAACTCAGATAATTAATAAAGAATGTAATAGTGAAACTTAAAAATGATATTAGATGAAAATGATCCAATAATAAAAGAATTTAAAGAAGCCGAGGCAATTCTGCACGGACATTTTGTTTTATCCTCCGGATTGCATAGTGACACTTACATACAATGTGCGAAGATTTTTGAAAATCAGAGCAGAGCTATGAAGGTTTGTGAGTTATTGGCGAATAAAATAAAAAAAGAACTGAATGGCCCTATAGACTTAATACTATCTCCTGCAATTGGTGGAATAATCGTGGGTTATGAGATCGGCGGGCAGCTTGGAATGAAGACGATGTTTTGCGAGCGTGTTAATGGTAAGTTTGAATTACGCCGTGGATTTGAAATTAAACAAGGTGAGAAAATATTACTTGTTGAAGATGTAATAACCACAGGCAAATCTTCACTTGAAGCAGTAAGATGTGCAGAAGATATGGGAGGTAAAATTGTTGCTGAAGCTTCTCTAATAAAGAGAAATAGTGAAACGAAATTGCCTTTCCCTGTCATATCTTTGATTGAGCTGAACATTAAAAATTATAGTGAAGCAGAACTACCTGAAAAACTAAAACAACTACCCATAACCAAACCTGGAAGTAGGGAATATTTAACAAAGTAATCCTACTTTAATGGCATCCAAGTAGCTTCTAGATTTTTTTAGCCATAGAAACAGAACTAAAAATCACTTGACAAACTCCGCCAGCCCCCTTATCATGATAGTGAAGGTATTCAGTTATCTTCAATCTGTGCAGATTAAACGACAAAAGTATTACGTAATTGGCGTCTTATTTTTAATTTTTTGCACTATGTGCACCTTATGTCTTCACAACATTTCTAGGTTTTTACCTATATAAGCTGAAACGCGCTTATAAAGCGTTGTATAGAACGCCAATTTGCAGGATTAGAGAGTGACAACTAGCTAACACAGGATTTCTTTTGCCTTTTTTTCTGCTTAGTAAATTTCTTAAACATTTATGACTAAAGGTTAGTTGCATTAAAAAGCAGCTGAGTCGCGGTTATTAAACGTTTAAAACGCTAATTCTGGATTAAGGAAGGAAGAAAGTATAGGAAATGGAAGGCTTTTTGGATTTCACGGAATAGGAAATGAGAGTAGAAAAGATGTGAACCAAGAAATTAACAGGAGATCT
>JAITXQ010000075.1 GCA_031284675.1 Rickettsiales bacterium
TCTCCTGTTAATTTCTTGGTTCACATCTTTTCTACTCTCATTTCCTATTCCGTGAAATCCAAAAAGCCTTCCATTTCCTATACTTTCTTCCTTCCTTAATCCAGAATTAGCGTTTTTAGCTCTAATACCCTACGTTATGAAGATACAAGTGTGATGGTATAATATATGAGAAATTACCATCAAAGGAGGAGCTATGGCTACATGGGTGCGCCAGAACGACAGAGGCAGTGCGTAGAGCAATACAAAATAGTCAAGAGAGCATAGCAAAACTTTCTCAACGCTATAGTCTCAATCCAAAAACTATTGTCAAATGGAAGAAACGCTCATTCACTAAAGATGTGAATATGGGGCCAAAACGGCCAAGATCAACAGTTTTAACCAAAGAGAAAGAAGTTATAATTGTTGCATTTCGTAAACATACGCTTCTTCCTCTAGATGATTGCCTATATGCCTTACAAGTAACAATTCCACATTTAACTCGTTCTAGTTTGCATTGTTGTTTGCAAAGGCATGATATTAGTAGATTACTAAATGTTGATGGAGAAACTCAGCCTAAAAAGAAGTTCAAACAATATCCTATCGGCTACTTTCATATTGATATTGCAGAAGTTAGAACCGAAGAAGGGAAGCTGTATTTATTTGTAGTAATTTAGACTTGATCTAACATATTCTATCTATTTGGTGCTTACAAGCAGCAGGATGACAAGGTTTTTCCTTTAAGTTCTCATTGGCATCACTATATATAATACATTTGTATCATCTTCATCAGTGATAATTGTAGCACTATTACCATCGGCTAAGCTAAACTTACATTTATTTTTTATACAGGATAGAGCATCAAGCAAATAACGCGAATTAAATCCTATTTCTATAGGGGTTTCATTATAATCCACACCTATGGATTCAGTTGCATCACTGCACTCTTGAGAGTTTGAATGTAGAGTTAATATTTTTTCTTGTAGGGAGAATTTAATAGATTTCACTTTATCAGATACAATAACGGAGACTCTATCTATAACATCTGAAAGCTTTTTACTTTCAATAATCATATGCTTATCTTGAGATGCTGGAATGACAGCTTTATAGTTCGGAAAAGTTCCATCTATTAATTTCGATATTAAAATATACTCACCGCATGTAAATTTGATTTTCCTATCTGAAAGTTTTATATTAATTTCATTACAATCGTCCAATATTTTTAACAGTTCCATAACAGTTTTGCGTGGAATGATCACACCAAATTCGCCATTGATATTTCCAGGCTTGGGCCTCTTTATACACGATAAACGATGACCATCAGTTGCAACACAGTACAGAAACTGCTCATCTGTATGTAGATATATTCCATTTAAATTATACCTCGTATCATCTAGTGATACAGCAAATTTCGTTTTAGTTAATAAGTCTATCAGATCCGTATTTAGTAGAGCAAAATCATATTTATGATCGTCTTCTTCAAGAGCAGGAAAGTTGTTTGAAGCTACATTCGGTAAAGAAAAGTTTGCATTTCCACAAGACATCAATAATTTTCCTTGATCATTTACTTCAAAATTGACATCCAAATCAGCTGGTAACTTCTTCACTATATCATGTAAAGTATGTGCTGAGATTTTTACTTCTCCTTCTGTTGATACATTTGCAGCAAGTGAGGCAAATATTGAAATATCAAGATCAGTAGCCATTAATTTTATGTTGCCGTGTTGTGCTTTGATATTTACACACGCCAAAACATCTATCGCATTACGCCTTTCAACCACTCCACTTACTCTGGATAGTGTATTTAAAAGACTTGTACGGCTCACGCTAAAACGCATCTGCTCGCACACAGAATTCTGCTTTTTGATTTCTATATCTACACTTGCAACCTTTGACATTACTAACTCTCAAAAATATATCTTAAATGATATCCGCATCCTATGTAAAGTAAAGTGCTATTTATATTTCCATCGAAAGAGCAGTCTGTTTTACACTATAGCTTACCTATTCTATTACAATAGTTTACTTTGTGTGGCACAAATCATGCATTTTTTGATATGCTTTTTGAAAACCAAGAAGAGAATAAGTATCATCAATGGTTGCTGTTTTTATTTTTCCATTAACTACCATTGATAATCCTTGTTTCATTTTTAGAATGAGATCTTGATCTATTTTTGTATGCTCCGCCCACGCAAAACTTCCCTGTATTATGGGCAACGTATATTTAATTCTTTTATCGATATTGAAAATTACAGGCTCCTTATCATACTGAAAACCAGAGGTAACGCTTACTTCATCTGCTTTTTTGTCAACGTAACTGACCATTACATACGGCTTACGATTGGTTGTATAATGCTCACTTTTCTTCTTGGGATAGGACACTATATAACACACCTTCTCTCCATCTTCCAATGCAGTATACACAAGCCAATCTTTATATTTTTCTTTCAATTGCACATCACTAACCGATGCAAAAGCGCCCATTGAAAAAAATATTAGAAATACAAAAAAACTACGCATGCAAACCAAATTTCAAACTTTCCGATTGTATATATTGTTTTACCTTACTCATCGCTTGTTCAGCTAGCTGTCTTATTCTTTCTCTTGAAACACAATACTTTTTACTAAGCTCATCCAGAGTTTGAGGATTTTCAGATAAATATCTACTAATAAAAATGTCTCTTGCCTTTTCGTTGAGGCTCGCTAGTGCATTGTTCAAAATTGTTTCTCTTAATTCTTTCTCTTCATGATTCTGGCAAGTTATTTCTTGACTGATCGAATTACATGGAATCATATCTTGCAGCTCTCTTTTAGAGTCATCACCTATTTTTATACAGTCGTTTAGTGACTGATCCCTACAAGCCAAGCGGTAATTCATTTGTACGACGTCCCCCTCAGACACAGAAAGCTCATTAGATATTGTTTTTATTTCTTCATTATTTAAAGTTTCTCTATTGGTATATTGTAAAATTCTTTTTTTTATTTTACGTAAACTAAAAAACAATCTTCTCTGTGCTTGTGTTGTGCCTATTTTCACAAATGACCAGGATTTCAATATAAAGTCTTTTATTGAAGCTTTAATCCACCACACCGCATAAGTTGAAAAGCGAAACCCCAAATCAGGATTAAACTTTTTCACTGCATGCATTAAACCCATATTCCCTTCCATGATCAGGTCCATTAATAATAGTCCATAATTTTTGAATTTCATTGCAATTTTCACTACTAAATTCAAATGGCTGGTAATCAATTTATGAGCAGAAGAAATATCCTTATAGTCATTCCAATTTTTTGCTAGTTGTACTTCTTCCTCTTGAGACAACATAGGAAATTTTTGCACTTTAGCAATATACTGCATGAGATTAGTGCTACTATCAACGCACAAGCTTGCCATTGAGGTCAACATAACAACCTAATTAAAAACTCCATACATATAATTTATTAATTTCCTAGCAAAAATTCAAGCTTTAATTTGAAAAAAGCACAATTTTCCATCTAATTAGGATCTTAGAGACGATAAGCCCCAATGTCAGCTGCTTGTTATATACCACTGAAATAACATTCTGCCAGCACGCAACGATGAACGTTATAGCTTAAACACATAGTAAATGGTGTCATTCCAGTGCATAAGTGTTGAAAGTGGTAGTAAAAGGATATAAAGAGCTATTATTACAGAAAAATGGAGGTAATAATGGATCAAATAGAAGGAATACTAAAATTAATTAAAGATGATGATCT
>JAITXQ010000077.1 GCA_031284675.1 Rickettsiales bacterium
TCCTGTTAATTTCTTGGTTCACATCTTTTCTACTCTCATTTCCTATTCCGTGAAATCCAAAAAGCCTTCCATTTCCTATACTTTCTTCCTTCCTTAATCCAGAATTAGCGTTAGAAAGGTAAGATTCTTTAAGAAGATTGCTGATATCTTTATAATATAATCTCATTTTTTGCCTCCTTATTTCATATATAAAGCCCTCAATTTTCTAATATACTTCTTCTTCTATAAAAATTTATTAACCCATCACAACTTTAATATGACGTTTTTTTCCTGCAGATAATTTTATAAATGGTTGACCTTTAAAGCTCTCGGAATTTATTATATAGTTAACATCGTTTATGATATTATCATTAACTTTGCACCCATTGCCCTGTATTAAACGCTTTGCAGCGCCTTTTGAAGATTCAAAACCAGTATCATGCAGTAGGTCTACTAAGGATATGCCATTTGCAACTTGTTCTTTTTTTATGATGTAATCAGGAAGTAGTGAGCTATCTTCATTTTCAAAAGCAGAGACTGCAGCAGATCGTGCAAGTTCTGCTTCTTTATCACCATGACGTATTTTTGTTACCTCTGTTGCCAAAATCTTTTTTGCTTCATTTATTTCTTGATCCTTTAAAGATTCTAATTTTTTGATCTCATCAATTGACAGATCAGTAAATAATCTCAGGAAACGTCCGACATCTTGATCATCAACATTGCGAAAATATTGCCAGTAATCATAAGGTTTTAGCATACCACCATCAAGCCATACTGCTCCACTTTCAGTTTTGCCCATTTTTACCCCTTGAGCATTTAATAAAAGAGGCGTAGTAAGACCAAATAACTCAGGTAAATTCAACTTTTTTCCAAGCTCAATTCCATTTACTATATTTCCCCACTGGTCTGATCCCCCTATCTGCAAACGACAGCCATACTTTTTGTTTAATTCAGTAAAATCGTAAGCTTGCAATAGCATATAATTAAATTCCAGAAAGCTTAGGTTTTGTTCCCTATCCAGCCTAGTTTTTACACTATTAAAACTTAGCATGCGATTTACCGAAAAATGCACTCCTATATCACGCAAAAAATCTATGTATTTTATGTTATCTAACCAATCTGTATTATTTACTATAACTGCATCAGTCTTTCCATCATCAAAAGATATCATTTTCTCCAATGTTTTCTTTATACCAGATATATTTTGATTGATATTCTCTATAGGCAAGATACTTCTTGTCTTATCTTTAAAAGATGGATCGCCGATTTTTGTTGTGCCACCTCCAAGTAAAACTATCGGCTTATAACCAAATTTTTGCAGATGACGTAGCATCATAATCTGAATTAGACTGCCAACATGAAGACTTTGCGCCGTGCAGTCAAACCCAATGTATGCGGTTATATGATTGTTTTGCAATAATAGCTGATCTAATCCCTCAATGTTTGTGCACTGATATAGATATCCTCTTTCTTGGATGAAATTTAAAAATTCAGACTTGTGTTTCATTCTGTTTAAAACCCTCTATCATCCGAGTAGCTGACACTGGAATGATACCTAACCGGGTTGCTACTAAAACAATGATTATATAAGAGATTTAATTCCACAGTTCTTCTATTTTATAATATTCCCTTACTTCTGGCCTAAATATATGAACCATTATGCCTTGAAAATTCAAAATCACCCAATTACCTTCATCCATACCCTCTACATCTATTTTATCATATTGCTTGAGACTTTTTATTATGTGCTCAGCTAAAGCTTTTACATGACGGCTTGAATCACCAGATGCAATAATCATATATTGTGCAATGACAGTTTTATTCCGCATGTCAAAAGTAACTATATCATGACCTTTGTTTTGATCTATTATACTTGCAATCGTGCTTTTCATTGATTCCATATCACTAAGCATTGTTTATAGATTATATAATTTATTTATAATTATACACTCAAAATTTCTAAATATGAACTACTTTCGATATGAACGTTTACTGAAAAAGTATTACCTGCAATGGTTTATCTATTTTGTGATCATATTTTTAGCATAATAATATGTACAATACATATCCTTTTGTGTATAATTAAAAATAGTTTTTACTAGTATTGATTTATGGGCAAGACTCTCATTTACTTAATCAGTTTTCCAGGTAGTGGTAGGCTTACTACTGCAAAAGAACTGTGTAAGATCATTGATGCAGTGATAGTAAGCAATAATCTATTTAATAATATTATATTTAAAATCGTTAAGTTAAGAAACGCTGAAGTTACAGGTGAACTATGGGAAAAAATTTTTGCAGTCAGAGAAAATATGTTATTAATACTAGAAAAACATTACATAGAGTCAAAGCATTATATATTTACAAATGAATTAATAGAGGATGATTCTTATGACCAGAGAGTATACAATTCGGTGGTAAATTTAAGTGAAAAAATGGGCGTAAAAATTCTTCCTGTGGTATTATATTGCAATAATGAAGAACTAGTGAGGCGTGTCCAATCAGAAGAGAGGTACCAGGAAAATAAAATTACTGATTCGGATTTTGCTATGAAGAAAATTGAAGAGAAAAGGCTATTTGTGCCTGAAGGTGCATTTGAAATTGATAACTCGAACTTAAGCACAAAAGAAGTTGCAAAAAAAATTGTTGAAAAGATAAAGGGCGAAAAATTAGTTGAAACTTCTGTAACAAATAATTTAACAACAGAGCGTACTCGTGGTTGAGCAGAAAGGTGAGTACCGTCCTTGTGTTGGCATAATGCTGTTTAACCAACAAGGACATGTCTTCATTGGAAAACGCTTTGATAGCGACCCTTACTGGCAGATGCCACAAGGAGGGGTTGACGATGGTGAAGAACTGGAACAAGTAGCATTACGTGAATTGCTAGAGGAAGTTGGTACTAACAAAGTAAAGATTATAGCTAAAAATAAGGGTTGGATATACTACAACTTGCCTGAAGAATTTATACCAACATGCTGGAATGGAAGATATTCTGGCCAAAAGCAAAGATGGTTCTTAATGAAATTTTATGGAGAAGATAAGGACATTAATGTTAACTATACCGATCATCCAGAGTTCAAAGAGTGGTGTTGGCAAAGTGTAGATGATTTGGTAGCAAGTGCTATACCATTCAAAAAAGAAGTTTATAGAACAGTAATAGAAGAGTTTTCTTCTCAAATAAAAGCCTCTATTATTGAGTAAAATTTACAATAAGCTCATGATAGCAGATTCTCATTGCCACTTGATTTATTTTTCAGAGGATGAAGTACCAAAAGTAATTTTAAGGGCAGAGCAAAATGGTGTAAAGATTTTGCATAACATATGTGTAAGCATTGATGATATTCCTAAATTATTAAAAATTTCTTCATCCTACGATCAAGTCTACTCCTCTGTTGGTGTACATCCACTTGATGCTGCTATAGAAAACGGTGAGTGTATACATGCTGATGAATTAATTGAATTTACTAAGAATCAAAAGGTAATTAGTATCGGTGAAACCGGGCTAGATTTTTATAAATCTGATAACAAAAACAATCAGAAAAAAAGTTTTGCATCGCACATAGAAGCAGCAAGAATAACTGGGTTGCCCTTAGTTATTCACACTAGAAATGCTGATGATGAGATGATTGATATATTAAAATCAGAAATGAAAACTGGCACTTTTGGTGGAGTAATGCACTGCTTTGCTTCCTCTAAAGAGCTTGCTTATCAATCTATAGATTTAGGATTATACATTTCATTTTCTGGAATCATTACCTTTAAAAATGCTAACTTACTGAGAGGAATTACGCAAAACGTTCCTTGCGAACGTGTTTTAGTTGAAACTGATGCACCGTATCTATCACCTGAGCCTTACAGAGGAAAAAAGAACGAACCAGCAATGGTAAAATATGTTGTAGATTGTTTAGCAGAGTTATGGAATGAGTCACCCGATAAAGTAGCAGAGATAACTACAAACAACTTTTTTAGATTATTTACAAAACTGAACTATAAAGAGATTCTATAAAACCATTAATTTGCTTATCAGGCCGCAATTTTTAAAGGTTTATTAACCCAACTAGCTCTTTCACCGCATTCACAGATTTATTAAACGTTTCTTTTTCACTATTGTCCATTTTAACTGCTAGGACCTTTTCAATTCCATTTTTGCCAATAATGGCCGGAACACCAATGAACAAGTCTTTCACACCATATTCACCATTAAGGTAAGCAGCACATGGTAATATACGTCTTTCATCACGTAAATATGACTCTAACATACATATAACTGAAGATGCAGGAGCATAGTATGCAGACCCAGACTGAAGTAAATCAACTATTTCTTTTCCGCCATTACGAGTGCGCTTCACTATTTCATCAACTTTTTTCTGTGTAATGAGACCCATATCAATAATTTGAGTAAGTGGAACTCCAGCAATGGAAGCACAGTTGATTAGTGGTACCATAGTGTCACCATGCCCTCCAAGTACAAAAGCAGACACATCTTCAACAGAAATATTTAACTCACTTGCAAGAAAATAACGGAAACGGGCAGAATCAAGCACTCCTGCCATGCCAACAATCATATTAGTTGGAAGATTTGAAAATTTGTACACCACTAAAACCATGGCATCTAAAGGGTTGGTAACCACTATTACAAACGCATTTGGAGAATATTTCTTGATATTTTCACCAACCTCTTTCATTACTTCAGCATTAGTTTTTAGGAGATCGTCCCTGCTCATTCCCGGTTTTCTAGCGATGCCAGCGGTTATTATAATTGCATCGGAGTTTTTTATATCTTCATACCTATTTGTGCCAGTAATATTGACATTAAATCCATCAATAGGGGATGATTCTGCTATGTCGAGTGCTTTACCTTGGGGAATACCTTCGCTGATATCAAGTAAGACAATATCACCAAGCTCCCTTAATGCAATCATATGAGTAAGAGTTCCGCCGATATTTCCTGCACCGATTAAAGATATTTTTTTTCTTTGTACTGTCATTTTCTACTCCTTTGTATTTATTTTTGTGACTTTACCTTCCCAAGGGGATAAGCTGTCAAATGTACGAAAATCTTGCGGTAAATCTATGGGATTGTATACAACTTTTTTTGCTTCTATATCATATCTAACTTCCTCATAACCAGTGAGAGGAAAATCCTTTAACATTGGATAGCCTTTGAATCCGTAATCTGTTAGAATCCTACGCAGATCAGGGTGATCAGAGAACTCTATTCCATACATATCAAATACTTCGCGCTCAAACCACGAAGCTGTGCTAAATATCTTTGCTACGCTTGGAGGCATATTGCCTTCATATAATTGAAGCTTTATGTGCACTCTAATATTATGCACAATGCTGAGCAAATTGTATACTAGCTCAAAACGCTTCTCTCTATCTGGATAGTCAATCCCAAAAATATCAACTAATAATTCAACCCTACATTTTTTATCATCACGTAGAAAGAGTAAGTGATTTTCAATATTATCTAAAGCTGAATATATTACAATAGTACCATCATCTTTTTGAATACATTCACATTTAGTCTTTTTTTGTATGTGCTTTGCAGTTTTATCCATGCTGTATATTCTGAGTTCGTTTTATTTTATTTTGTAGACATAGCATTCCATATAGCAATGCCTCAGCAGTTGGAGGGCATCCAGGAACATACACATCAACTGGCACAATTCTATCACAACCACGGACTACTGAATAAGAGTAATGATAATAACCGCCACCATTTGCACAACTTCCCATAGAAATAACGTACTTTGGATCTGCCATTTGATCATAGACTTTACGCAATGCCGCTGCCATTTTATTAGTTAATGTGCCAGCAACAATCATCACATCTGATTGACGTGGGCTTGCACGAAACATTATACCGTATCTATCAAGATCGTAACGACTGGAAGCAGTATGCATCATCTCAACTGCGCAACATGCAAGACCAAATGTCATTGGCCATAATGAACCAGATCTTGCCCAGTTCATTACATAATCTATTAAATCACCAAATTTAGTGACAAGAAACCCTTCTTTTTTATAATGACCCCAATCATCATTAGATAAAATTTGATCTGTCATAAACTTACTCCCATTCTAATGCACCTTTACACCACTCATAGATAAAACCTATAGTGAGTATTGCAAGAAATACCATCATAGACCAAAACCCACCATAGCTTATCTTAGATAAAGAAACGGCCCAAGGAAAAAGAAAAGCAATTTCTAAGTCAAATATTATAAATAATATTGAAACTAAGTAAAATTTAATGTCAAAATTTTTTCTTGCGCTTGATAAAGGATTGAAGCCACACTCATATGTAGAAAGTTTTTCACTATTTGGCTTACTCACTGCAAGAAACATAGGCAACACACCTAAAGTAATAGATACTACAATTGATATACAGATAAAAATTACTATGGTTAAATATTCGCTCATTTAACAAAATATATAGAAAGCAACGCTATAAATTTACATGCTTTCCTAATTTTTTACCACCTAAAATATGCATATGAAAGTGCGGTACAACTTGTTCTCCGTTTTCACCATAGTTAGTGACCAATCTATATCCTGTTTTTTCTAAATTATATTTATGTGCTATTTCTCTGACAGTTTTGAAAAAATTTACTATTTCCTCTGCGGAAGCTTTTAGAATAAAGTCATCATATGAAACATATTGATTTTTTGGTATAGCTAAAATATGAACTGGTGCATCAGGGTACTTATCATAAAATGCCAACATGCCCTCATCCTCATATACTTTCTCACAAGGCAGCTCACCTCTTAATATTTGAGCAAAGATGTTATTGCTATCATAATCTTTATTGCTCATGTTTTTAGCGGCTTGGGCTTTTCTTTGCTTTTTCCTGATCTACAGCAGGCAAAGATAGTGGGTTGTCTGGTTTATCGGAAACGCCTACACAATTTGAAAGAGCGCTTCCCCATTCTCTTACTTGGTTTTCCATATCTTGTGATAATTGTATTTTTGTAGGAGAAATAGCTTCTTTACTTTTACCAAAAGGAAAACCGTTAGGATTAGTTATGTTAAAAGATTCTTCTATACTCTCTGAAGACTGCTTTGGTGGCTTTTCGTTATCCACAGGTTTTGTAGGCCTCACAATTTCAAATGACTGCTTTTGGTTATCATATTCCCGATACAATTTTTCTGCAATACCATGTAGCAACTTTTGGTCTGTATGAACTTTAAACTCTCCGCCAGTGATTTTTGCCAAACCTTTAAGATTGTGATCAACTTCATCATAAATTTTTTTAAGGACATGCTTTTTTATTATTTTTTCATCCATGCCTGGGTTATCTTCTTTTACTTTTTTGATTATATCTTCAACATTAACTTCAATTACAACTTTGTTTTCTTCTTTAAAGATAGTTACATTTGGCAGGTTTTGCTTTATTTCACCTAATTGTTTTGGCGTCAAATAGGGTATATCCCCTGTCAGAGCCCTTGATGCTAAAAAACTTACCTTTTCTGTCCCTTTCTTTTGCTCTGTTATTTGTACACCAAGATCTTCACTAGCCTGTGTGGTTTTTATGGGTGGGTCATATTCTTCAAGTGGTTTGTCAATAGCGTAGCGCCAACCATTTTTTATGTCATGCCCTATTTCATCCCAAGACTTAAACCAATTTTTTGGCCATATAGGATATATTGCACCCTTACTTAGAGCTTTTACGCCTTTACTTAGGACTTCTTTACCTCTACCCAGGAATTCTCCTACTCCTGAAACTGTGTTACTAACTTTAGCTAATATGGAAGTGGATTTTTCATTTTTTGCCATATATACCCCCAAGGTACTTTCCACAATTAAATGCTATAGCACATTTTAATTATAGATGAAAACATTTAAACTTCTATATTCATTATAAGATGAAGTTACAGAGATTTCAACTATTATTTATAAATTATCTAAAAATATATAGTGTTTTGCTACTTTTGTTGTTCAATTTACTTTAAAGAATACTCTCTAAATTATGTATAAATGGAACACAAATAATATCATCGATGCCACTGGCGGAAGAGAAGTAGGTGGCTGTAATTGGATACATAACTCAAATATTTCAACAGACACAAGAAGCATAAAAAAAGGTGATTTATTTATTGCTCTCAAGGGAAAAAATTTTGATGGCCATAATTTTCTACATGAAGCGTTTTTAAAAGGGGCAGTAGCTGCAGTAGTAAGCGAAGACAAATATAGAAATCTTCCTATAATTGTTGTGCAAGATACTCTAAAAGCCTTGCACGATATGGCATCGTATTACGTCAGAAATGTTCTTGTTAATGCTAAAGTTATTGCAATCACAGGTAGTGTTGGAAAAACCACTACAAAGGATATGCTGCTCACTGTTTTATCCCAACATGGAGTGTCACATGTAAACGAAAGTAACTTAAATAATAATATAGGATTGCCTTTAACCATACTTAAAGCTCCAGAAAACTGCCAGTACTTAATTCTTGAAATGGGAATGAATAAAGCTGGTGAAATAAAAGAATTATCAAAGATTAGCAATCCGAATATTGCGGTTATTACCAACATCGAACCTACGCATGTTGAGAATTTTTCATCGCTATTTGACATTGCACAAGCAAAATTAGAAGTTCTGCATGGTATGAAAAATAATGGTACTTTGGTCTTGAATAGAGATAGTAAATATTATGATTATCTCTCATCACACGCCAATAGAAATATAATAAGCTTCGGCAAAGATAAAAATGCTGAAGTTTGCTTATTAGACATAATAAGCAACGATAAGTCTTCTGTCATTCCAGCGCCATCTTCTGTTGTTCCAACACCCTCCTCTGTCATCCCAGTGCCCAGACATTGGGATCCAAAAAATTTAATTGCGAGTGAGTACATCAGGCGGTTGTATAATAAAGACTGGATTCCAGTGTCAAGCACTGGAATGACACCATCTACTACGCAAACTACCTGCAAATTACAATGTTTGTACACTAAAGCGTCAAGCGCTGGAATGACGTCAAGCAGAGTCGCTGATCTCTTACTAGAACAACAGTTGAGAAATAACGAACGATTAAGTTTAAAAATAAGACTAAATAATAATCAAATTATAAACTGCAATTTACGTGTGCAAGGTAAACATTTTGCTTACTCGCTACTTGCTGTTGCAGCAGTTGTGCAAAGTCTAGGACTTGATTTATCAAAATTACCGCTTGCACTTGAGGATTTTAGTGTAACGAAAGGTAGAGGTAATGTTCATAAAGTCAAATACAATGGAAAATACATACATTTGATCGATGACTCCTATAATGCCAGCCCTGCTTCGATGAAAGCTGCAATAAAAACTTTAAGTACCTATTCTGATCAGAGGAAAGTGGCTTTGCTTGGTGATATGTTAGAACTAGGTGGCGAAAGCATAAAATTTCATACAGAATTGCTTAATTTTATCATAAAATATAATGTGAATAAAGTTTATACAGTTGGTAAATTTATGTTAGAATTGTATAGGTTTTTGCCAGATAGTATAAAAGGCGCGCATTTTAATGATTCTAATCAATTGAAAAGTGATTTAGCTAACATTATTCAGAATAATGACGTAATTTTAGTTAAAGGTTCACGAGGAATGAAAATGGATCTTATTGTACAAGAATTCATAATAGAATATTAAACAAAATCATTGTATTAATTTACGGTAACAAATTATTAGGAACTTTAATCGTGGTAAAACGTGTAATTATTTTTGGTGGCACAGGATTTATAGGGAAACATATCGTAAGACGCTTAGCAATAGAAGGATATTTAATAAAGATATTTACTCGTAATCAGGAAAAAGCTGCTTGTCTAAAATTGTGTGGCAATTTAGGACAAATATCAATATTTAAAGGCGATTTTTTTGATGAAAAATCTGTTCTGGAAAGTATGGAAGAATGTGATGTAGTCATAAACTTAGTTGGAATATTATATGAAGCGAAAAAACGTGATTTTCACACTCTCCATGTTGGAATAGCTGATAGAATAGCAAAAGCTGCAAAAATAAAAAGTGTACCCATGATGATACATTTTTCTGCTATGGGAATAGAAAATAGTAAACTGTCAAAATATGCTCAAAGTAAGTTAGAAGGTGAAAAAGCTGTGGCTTCTGCATTCCCAGAAGCAATAATAATTAAGCCAAGTCTTGTATTTGGCAAAGAAGACAATTTCTTTAATAAGTTTGCAAGATTAGCAACCATTCTTCCTTTTTTGCCACTAATTGGCAATGGAGCAACTAAATTTCAGCCGATATGTGTAACTGATCTAGCTGAAGTAGTATATCGTATTATCAGTCTTAATAAGCGAGATAAAAAAATTTATAATATAGGTGGACCGAAGGTTTACTCTTTCAAAAGCTTGTTAAAGTTTATTCTGAATGTGACTAATAGAAAATGTTTATTGATCAATGTATCTTTTCCAATGGCAAAGTTGATAGCTTTCTTTTTAGAAAGTAAAATTATTTCTATGCTGTTAAAGCCCATAACCGGAGATACGAGCCCTATGCTTACTCGAGATCAGGTAAGAGTTATGATGAGTAGCTCAATTGAAAAGTCAACTGACCTTGAAACAATAAAAATTCGGCCATTATCAATTGAAAATATAGTGCCAGAGTACTTGAAGATTTATAGAAAGTATGGATAGAAGAACGTGCCCGGTAGGATTCGAACCTACGACCCACAGCTTAGAAGGCTGTTGCTCTATCCAGCTGAGCTACGGGCACACAACATATATAAAATGCTTCTTAACACGTATGAAGTCAAGGTATTTCATATGAATACGATGTTATGGTAAATAATAAATATTTTGCAAAACCCCAGCGTGTGACGCTGACCTTTTTCTGGATACAAGTATCAAGTTAGCTACGTCATACCGCGAATGAATCGCAGTACCTCATCACAGATCCCGCTAACACGTAGCGGAATGACGAATTTGTTGTTTTTCAAATCGCCGGTAAAACTGAGTTACTTTAGCTATAGAATGACAGAACTTTAAAAATAAGTTACTTTTTTATTTTTTAATGAAAAGACAGTTTATGGGTATCAAAATTGCATCTTCTATACTTTCAGCAAACTTTGCAAAATTAGGAGAAGAAGTAAAAAAAGTTAGTGACTTGGGTGTAGATTATATACATATAGACGTTATGGATGGGAATTTCGTTCCAAATATTACAATTGGTCCAGATGTTATCTCTGCAATACGTAAATATAGCACACTCCCTTTTGATGTGCATTTAATGATCATATCTCCTGGTGATCATATTGAAAGCTTTATAAATGCTGGTGCTGATATTATCACTGTACATGCAGAAGCAGAGATACACCTTGAGAGACTGGTAAGAAGGATAAAGTCATACAAAAACGTAAACGATACAAAAAAAACAATTCAAGTTGGAGTTTCAATTGTTCCTTCAACCCCCCCAAATGCACTTGAATACATAATACATGAGCTGGATATTGTGCTAATTATGACAGTCAACCCTGGCTTTGGGGGGCAGGAATTTATTCGTTCACAGTTGAATAAGATATCTGTTGTAAAAAAAATGATACAGGAGCGCAGTCTTAAAACACAAATTTCAGTAGATGGTGGAATTAATCTTTCTAACGCAGCTGATATCATAAAAGCAGGTGCAGATATTTTAGTTGCAGGGTCGGCAATATTCAAGGCTGAAGATATGAAGAAAGCTGTAAACGATCTTAAAAATCCGTTGTTATAATCCTACAGATAACACAAACCATTTTTGTTATCCTATCAGTCTAAAAAATTCCTGGATCCAAGTAGTCAAGCTACTTGGACGACAGGAGGTAAGTTTACTCTTAATAAAAACCTGATGATGAATCATTATTACCAAATTTTGGCCTATTTCTATTACTAAAACCAGAACGAGGACGAGTAAGTCTATTATTATGGTAATTCACTCCAGGTTTTTTATTAAACGAATTGTTGTAACAATTATCCCTGTCATTTGAACCATCTTTCCTTTCTGCATTGTAAAGCTCGCCTTCAAAAAACTCTCCCGTTTCTTGATCAACTCGACGCCTTGATAGTTTTGGACACCCGCCTTTTTCAAAGTCAATCACTAATGCTTTGAAAGTATCATCCTGTTTAAGTATGCTCTCTATAGACTCTATATGCTGATTAGCTACTTCACTTATGTGCATTTTTCCTTTTCTTCCATTAAGAAGCTCAAGCTCTACAATAGACTTATCTATTTTTACAACCTTAGCATCAACTATAGAACCTTGTTCTAGTTCCGTTATTGAATCAATCATCATATTCTTTGCAATTTCAGCTTCAGTACTACTCATGGCAAAAACAGAAACTTTACCATCATCCCCTATTTCAATTTTTGCATTACTTCTTTCACACACACTGCGTATATTTTTTCCTTTAGCACCAATAGCCGCAGAAATTTTATCTTTATCTATATAAAATGATAACATTCTTGGTGCATGATCTTTTACATCATCACTGTGCTCTGAAATCACTGCATTCATTTTTTCTAAAATATGTAATCTCCCAGCTTTTGCTTGTTCTAAAGATTTTTCAACAATTTCAAAGCTTATACCAGAAATTTTCATATCCATTTGTAGCGCCGTAACCCCTTTATTAGTTCCTGCTACTTTAAAGTCCATATCACCAAGGTAATCTTCATCACCCAGTATATCAGAGAGTATCATATATTCGTCTTTATCTTTGATAAGGCCCATAGCAATTCCAGCAACAGGAGCTTTTATTGGCACACCTGTATCCATGAGAGCGAGAGATGTTCCACACACTGTTGCCATAGAGGAAGAACCATCAGATTCCAGAATTTCAGATACTGCTCTAATTGTATAAGGAAATTCAGATTTATCAGGTAAAACAGGGTGTATTGCTTTCCAAGCAAGTTTGCCATGGCCAATTTCTCTTCTTCCTGGTGCACGTGCAGCAGAAGTTTCTCCAACTGCAAATGAAGGAAAGTTATAATGCAACATGAAGTGTTCACGTCTATCCCCTTCAATGTCATCCACGATTTGTTCATCTTGTGTAGTACCAAGAGCAGTAACAACCAGTGCCTGAGTGTTACCTCTGGTGAATAGTGCAGAACCGTGAGTTCTGGACAAGATATCAACCTCAACTTCTATCTGGCGTATTTCATCATGCTTACGACCATCTATTCTTACACCTTTCTTTCTAATTATTTCACGTACTAAAGATCTTTCAAAGTTTTTTACTGCATGCGTAATTAACTTTTCATCTTTCCCAGTTTCCTTAAGAGTGTTCAATATATTATCTCTGATCACTTCTAAAGCTTGAACTCGCTCTTGTTTTACTGTTTGTGAATATGCTTTTTCAAAATCTTTACTGTGTTTTTCAAACTCTTGCGTTATATCTGATATATCAACAGAAGCAAAACTTTCAGGTTTATTGCCAACTGTATCAGCAAACTCTTTTATAAACTTAATGACAGATTGAAGGTGCTCATGACCAAATTTTATTGCACTCAGAACATTTTCTTCAGAAAGCTCTTTCACTTCTGATTCAACCATTAAAATCGAATGCTCATCACTAGATAAAAATAGATCTAAGCTGCTCGTTTTCATCTCTTGAACAGAAGGGTTGAGTATATAGTTATTATTTTCATCACAACCAACCATAACTCCAGCTATAATAGAGTGAAAAGGAACACCAGAAATTGCAAGAGCTGCAACAGTACCAATCAATGCTGGTACCTCAGGAGGGTTAACTGCATCATAAGTTAATAGATTGCACACTACACTAATTTCATCACGAAAACCTTCTGGGAATAGGGGTCTTATGCTTCTATCTATTACTCTTGAAATTAAAGTTTCTCTATCGGATGGTTTGCCTTCTCTTTTAAAAAAGCCACCAGGGATCTTACCCATAGCATAACTTTTTGCGATAAACTGGACATTTAAAGGTAGGAAATCAACACTTTCTTCCTTCTTTTTACTTATAACGGTTACTAAGATAGACGTGTCACCATAATTCACAACTACTGAACCATCAGCTTGGCGTGCTATTTTTCCGGTTTCTAAAGATAAGGCACGACCACCCCACTCTATAGATTTTTTTATAATTTTAAACATACTAAATTCCTCAATTATTTTCTAATGCCTAACTTCTCTATTAATTCCTGGTAGGCTTCATTACCAAATTTACGTTTTATATAATTTAAGTGCCTGCGTCTTCTACCTATCAATATAAGTAAACCGCGCTTAGAGTTATGATCATGCTTGTGCACCTTAAAATGCTCAGTTAAGTTACTAATCCTCTCAGTCAAAATTGCACATTGTACAAAAGATGAACCTGTATCATCTTCTTTAATTGCATATGTATTTATTAATTTTTTTTTCTTTTCGGATGTTATCGACATCTAAACCTCATATCAAATATTAAAAACACGAATAGGCTTCACACAACCATAAATAAAACTGCAGATTGCAATAGGCACATTACCCACTATCGCATAACAAATACCATAATTCTTTAAATTACGCAAGTTATTTAATACAACTTCCTGACCTTTTCTGATTTTCCCTGCTTCTTCTAGGGAAATTTCAACTTTGAACATTGATTTTAAAGCTGATACGATTGGGATAACTTCATCTTTTTCAGTAAGCTGTTCAATTGTCACTGACTCATTTTCTCTAAAATCACCTACCATAGTCCTTCTTAATTTTGTAACATGTCCAAAGCAATTTAATACAATTCCAAGATCACGAGCAATCGATCTAACGTACACACCACTACCGCATTGCATAGAAAAATCGGCACTATTATTTACAGTATCCATAGAAATCAATTTCAGTTTATGTATTTGTACTGAGCGGGGCTTTATATTCACCTTTTGCCCACTTCTTGCCAATTTATATGCCCTTGCTCCATTTATTTTTATTGCTGAAAATGCAGGAGGGGTCTGCTTGATCTCACCAACAAAATTTTTAATTGCACAATTTATCTGATTATATTCAGGTTTTATATTGCTAGTTTTAATGATATCACCATCTAAATCGTCCGTAATTCTTTGCTCTCCCCATTTTATTGTAAAATCGTATGCCTTTGAATCGCAAGATAAATACGGTATAGTTTTTGTTGCTTCACCAAGAGCGATTGGCAAAACCCCGAAGGCTAAAGGATCAAGTGTTCCCAAATGACCAGCTTTTTTAATCCCAAAAATCTTTTTAACTTGATTAACAGCTTGTGCAGAACTAATACCTATTGATTTATTAAGATTAAGCCAGCCATGTGTCATATATCAATTATATATGATTAATAGCAGTTTAGGAAGCTGTTTAAAGTATAATTATTAAAAATTACTTGACTAGTATACATTATTAATATATACTTAATTTTTTGTTAACCTTATATTAGGGGAAATTTATGGAAAATATTTTTACTAGAAAAAACGCTATACCTCTTATAGGTGCTACAATAAGTATACTAGCTTTAGCAGCAGTAGGAGTAGGAGTGTTTTACCCAGCACTACTTGGTCCAGTTACAGCTTTAGTATCTTTACCGGTATTTTTAGGTGTTGCTGCTGCATTCGCTGCTACAGTATTTGCAGTTTCAGCATATAAAATCTATAGTAATTCTCAGGCAAAATCTGTAGCTAATGGGCAACCTCTTGCAGTTCCTGAAGCTAATGAGCAAAATCTTGTAGCTCCTGGGCAACCTCCTGTTAATGATCTTGATACAATAAATGTTCAACAAACTAATGCTGATGGTCCTGCTCTTAATTAAGGATAGTAACGTAATAATTCAAATTAAGAAAAGGTAGAGTCATTCTCTACCTCTTTCTTCTTTTCTGTTGTTCAAGTATATAAAAGTTACGGTAATCTATCCCATACTTCAACTATATCCTCACCAAAATTTATTATTTTTGCTTTTTTAAACTTATAGCACTCGTTAATGGATTGAATTTCCTACAAAATGACCAGCTTTTTAATTCCGAAAATCTTTTTTTTAACTTGCCTGTGCAGCTATTGATTTATCAAAATTCAGCCAACCATGTGTATGGTTGGTAGCAGTTTAGAAAGCAAATTTTCAGCTTAAAATTATACTTGCAAAAAAAATAACTTGATTGTGTATGCTAATATATGTATATGCTAGATTTATTAATTAGTCTCATTATAAGGAGGGTTATTATGAATACACCAAGCATATTGAAGTGGGGAAACGCTGTACATATAACAAAAATGAGTATTGAGGGTATAGTTGCAGTTGCATCTTTGGCAGCAGCAATAACAACAATGTTAATTGCTACTAATGTAATTGCTGGACCTGCATCTTTGGCACTTGTTAGTGCAATTACTAACCCTGCTGGAATTGCAGTTCTATTTATTGCTGCTACATATTTTGCTGCACAGGCTTATTGTTCATGGAAGCAAATGCATAAGAATGCAGAAATGAAACAAGCTGAAACAGCTAAAAACGCTAATTCTGGATTAAGGAAGGAAGAAAGTATAGGAAATGGAAGGCTTTTTGGATTTCACGGAATAGGAAATGAGAGTAGAAAAGATGTGAACCAAGAAATTAACA
>JAITXQ010000080.1 GCA_031284675.1 Rickettsiales bacterium
TATAACAAACAACGTAGACATTCTACTATTAACTATTGCATTCCTGAACTTTTTGATGCATCATTTCCTTGACAAAAACGTCTTAACTTTCTCTCTACTTTTTCTGGGTAAGGTCAGTAATGTGCTCTGTACTAACGGTGCTAAAATTAAGAGATATCTGGATAACCTCAATAGTGGGTGCTATTACTTTTAGAACATTTTTAGCACTTAACACCCTGTGGGCTCCAAGGTTGTTGAACAATTCAGAACTTGATGCAACGCAATCAGGTGTAGCAACTGCAATATTATGGCTTGGTCTTGCAATTGGTGCTCCAGTTGCAGATCGAATCTCAACCCTATTTAAAAATAGAAGGCATGTAATCTCTGCTTTTGCTCTGTTGCAAGGCGTTTCGATTGTTATTTTATCATGCAGCCATTTAACAGTTCATATTGTATACTTTTGTATGTTAATGGTTGGTTTTGTTGCAGAAGGACATATGCTTAATTTTACTGTTGGCAGTGAAATTGTAGAACGAAAATACATCAGCACATCATCTATTATCAATGGATTTATGTTTATTGGCAGTGGAGTTATAGTGTCAATGTTAGCACTTTTTACAGATCATAAAATGGCGCTTTTTGCAATATTTGCAATGTTGGCAGTTGCTAGTATTTTAAATTATGCTACAGAAGAGACATACCCTAAAAAATAAAGTAGCTGAATCTCGAGTCAGTTGCTATATTGTATTAACTTAATACAATATTCGTCAGTGATGGATCATGTTACAACAAAAGAAATAACAGTAACTAAAGCAACAATAGCTGAAAATATAAATCAAGAAATAGGATTATCAAAGGAAGACTCTGCTGCGATAATAGACGATATATTGGACGAAATAAAGACAAGCTTGGCAAAGGATGGAATAGTGAAAATATCGTCATTTGGAACATTCTTGGTTAAAAAAAAGAAGGAAAGGCCAGGCAATATACCAAATACATCAGAAAAAGTTGTAATTCAAGCAAGAAACTCAATTTCTTTTAGGCCTTCAAAAGTGATAAAGAAATTAATAAATAATCAATGAATAAGAAGAGATTATTTTACACAATTGGGGAAGTAGCTGAAGAGCTACATTTAGAACAGCATGTTTTAAGATTTTGGGAAGGTCAATTTCATCAAATTAAGCCTACAAAGCGTAAAGGAAGAAGACTATATGATCATAAGTGTATAGAAACTATAAAGAAAATAAAATACATGCTATATGATAAAGGATATACAATAAAAGGAGTGCAAAAAGAATTTGATAATGATATAAAAATCAATCGTGATTCAAAGAATTTATTGCAAGAACTTACCGATTTAAGAGACTATTTAACTAATAAAATAAATGACGAAGAAAGTAACAAACAATCGTAAAGCATCCAAATGTATGTGGATTGTGTACATGTAGCTGGAGAGCTATAATAACCAAAAAAATATGAAATTCTACTTTTTACCGATAACAACATTATACACTGAAACGATAGCAGTTATTCCAAAGCAGCTTCGAAGAAAGTCTCATCTTTAACAAAAGAAAAAAGCTGCTATAATCTGAATAAAAGCATTATAAATGAAATGAATGTGAAAAATATCTTATTAGCGCTTTTAGTACAAACGATATTTAGTTTGCCGTTATTTGCAGCTGACCCTATTTTGCTCAACTGTATTGAAAATCCAGAAATATATGATATCGATGCAAGACCAAAAAATTTTAACCCTTCAAACAATCTAAGAAGAAAACCAGGTTCTCCAAATAGTGCAGTAGGAGAATTAATACACATAATGGGTAGAATTACTGATATAAACTGTTTACCAATACAAAATGCTGTAGTTTCTATATGGCACGCAAATTCACATGGCGTGAACCATTATGATGAGAATATAGAGGATAATCAACTCGATCCAAATTTCGCTGGATCAGGAAGGTTTATAGTGAATAACCTTGGCTATTATAATTTTATTACGATAACACCTGGTAAAATTGGTGATAGAGCTCCACACATCAACTTTTTAGTCCAGCATCCAGATTTTCCGGAATTCACAACGCAAATGTTTTTTACTGACCATAATTGCGACAATTGTGCTGATCCTGTTCTTGGGGATTTTGTTGATAGCGGGCTTGCAAGTCTTCTCATAGCACCATTTACTTACAATGATCAAGTCATAAAAACCTATACGTTTAATATTACCTTGGGCGGATATAATAAGTTCGCTAGTAAGAAATAAAACTTGTATTTTTTAGCCAATTTGGTAAACATTATCCTAATTAAATATGGAGCTATGAGCAATGAAGGTAACGATTTCTAAAATTTCATCTGATTTTAAAACAATAGTCACAGGTTTATTTGAAGGTAACCAGACCGTAAGTGATTGTGGAATTTTACAGGGAAAGCAGATTATAGACAGCATAAAGCAATTTAGTGATTTTAATGGAAGCTTTGGTGAATTTTCTTCTACCATTTTACCAGAAGGAAAAAACGTTATAGTTGTTGGACTTGGTAAGAAGGATGAATGGAATAAAAATAAAGAATTAAATATTGGCGGTAAAATATATTGTGAGTTAAGCAGATTAAGAATCAAAAACGCAGCAATTTTAATTGAAGGCAGTGCAGCAAATATTGCATATGGCGCGTTTTTGTGTAGCTTTAAGTTTGATAAATACAAGACTAAAAAGGATGAAAAAATCACAGAGGTAGAAGGGATTACAGTATTAGCAAAAGATGAACAGTTAAGTAGTGCTGAAAAATCATTTGAACATTTAAGACAAGAAGGTGAGGGTATTTTCCTTGCGCGTTCTTTTATAACAGAACCACCTAATGTTTTGTATCCAGAATCCTATGCTGATCGTATTAAAAATGGACTTACCAAATTAGGCCTTGAAATCGAAGTGCTTGATAAAAAGCATATGGAAGAGAAAAAAATGGGAGCTTTGCTTGGAGTGGCACAAGGAAGCAGTAAGGAGCCAAAATTAGTAATAATAAAATGGAATGGAGCTGCTAAAGAACAAAAGCCAATAGCTTTTGTTGGCAAAGGCATAACATTTGATACTGGTGGAATATCACTCAAACCTTCACGTGATATGGAATCAATGAAATACGATATGGCAGGTTCTGCTGCTGTGGTTGGGGTGATGCATGCTTTAGCAGGACGAAAAGCAAAAGTAAATGCGATCGGTGTGGTTGCACTTGCAGAAAATGCAGTGGATGGTAATGCTCAAAGGCCAAGTGATGTAGTAACTTCAATGTCTGGACAAACAATAGAAGTATTAAACACTGATGCAGAAGGAAGGTTAATACTTGCAGATGCTTTGTGGTATACGCAAGACAGATTTTCACCAAAATTTATGATTGATCTTGCAACTTTAACTGGTGCTATTGTGGTTGCGCTGGGTAATAACGAATATGCCGGTCTCTTTTCCAATAATGACGAATTAGCCGATCATCTAGTTGATGCAGGGAACGAAGTAAATGAGAAGTTATGGCGTTTTCCTATGAATGAAATATACGATAAAATTATCGATTCACCGATTGCTGATGTGCAAAACATCGCTCCTGCAGGCTCTGGTGGAGATAGCATAATGGCTGCACAATTTTTACAGCGTTTTGTGAATGACACTTGCTGGGCACATTTAGACATTGCAGGTACTGCATGGCATGAAAAAGGCACTGACATCTGTCCAAGAGGAGCAGTAGGTTTTGGTATAAGGTTGCTTAATAAGTTGGTTGAAAAACATTATGAAGCAGAATAGTTATTAGATACAACTGCAAAGTGTTAAAATTGTTTTTTTAATGTTATCAAGTAATATAGTTTAGGTTTTTATCTTATATTCATTATGGTTAGAGCTATACAAATTAAAAAAACTGGAGGACCAGAAGTATTAGAATTTGTAGATAGGAATATAGATGAACCAAAAGGCGAGGAAATTTTAGTATGTCACACAGCTATCGGTTTAAATCGTTATGACTTGGAACATAGAAAAGGTACTCGTAAAATTAAAGATTTACCATCAGTGCTTGGAATAGAAGCTGTTGGGATTATTGAAAAGCTTGGTAAAAAAATAAGTGATGGATTTAAGGTTGGAGATAGGATAGGGTATTGCACAGCTCCCCCAGGGGCATATTGTGAAAAACGCGTCATACACCAAAAATATTTGATAAAAATTCCAGACGATATACCAGATGAAGTTGTGGCTGCAGTGCTGTTTAAAGGTATGACAGCCCACTATTTAGTTAATCAATCTTATAAAATAAAACCTGGTGCTTTTGTGCTAGTTCATGGGGCTAATGGTGGTTTAGGACAGATAATATGCCAATGGGCAAAGGATAAAAAAGGTGTAGTGATAGGTTCCGTAAGCTCTGACGAAAAAGTGAAGGTGGCTTTACAAAATGGTTGCACATACGCAGTAAATTATAATGATAAAGACTTCGTTTCTAAAATTATGGAGATTACGCAAAACAAAGGAGTAGGTGCAGTGTATGACCCCATAGGTTACGCTACAAGCAAGCTCTCTTTTGAATCTTTAGGTAAGTTTGGCATATACGTTTCCTATGGGCAGATATCAGGTAGCGCTCCGATTAGTTTTTCTTTACTTAGTTCACGTTCGTTATTTGCAACTGGAACCTCAATATATCATTATAAGCACGATAGATTCACATTAGTGCTTACCGCAATGGAAATCTTTGAGATGCTAAGAAAAAAACTTTTAACTGTACGGATTAATAAAAGATATAAATTTGATGATATGATTCAAGCTCACCGAGATATGGAAAATAGAAAAGCAAGCGGATTAAATATTATCAAAATCTCTTAAATAAATTAGCAACTTAAGTTAACTATTTATTAAATTACACCAACTAGAATTTCATATATTTAATTCTCTTTTTAGGTATAATATACATAATACCACAATACTCAAAATGGATCATATTGTTAATGCGTATAATAGACTTGAGATCCCTATAATTAAAGGGGAAGGGGTATATCTTTTTGATGAAAGTGGCAAAAAATATTTAGATTTTGCCGCAGGTATTGCTACAACCTCTTTAGGGCATTGTCATCCGTACATTACGGATAAGTTAAAAGAGCAATTGGACTCATTATGGCACTGCTCTAATATTTTCACTATTCCCGAGCAAGAAAGACTTGCTGAGCGTTTAACAACCCTTACTTTTGCGGATAAAGTTTTTTTCTGCTCAAGCGGGCTTGAAGCAACAGAAGCTGCAATTAAATTTATTCGTCGTTATTTTTATTTGAAAGGCCAAGAAAAGCGTAATCGCATCGTTACAATCGAAGGAGGGTTTCATGGTCGAAGCATTGCTGCAATTTCTGCTGGAGGAAATGAAAAATCACGTGAAGGCTTTGCTCCGCTCCTTTCTGGTTTTGATAAAGTACCAAGAAATGATATTAAAGCGTTAGAGGAAAAAATCAGTGATGAAACAGCTTCTGTGTTTTTAGAGCCCATACAAAGCGAAGGTGGAGTATATCTACTGAATGCAGAATATTTTCGAAAAGTAAGAGAAATAACAAAAGCTCAAGGGATAATTTTATGCTTTGATGAAGTGCAATGCGGATATGGACGCATAGGCTCTTTATTTCATTACCAAAACGTAGAAGTTGAACCTGACATGTTAACTTGTGCAAAGGCTATGGGTAATGGGTTTCCACTGGCTGCATGTTTAGTAAAAGATTATATAGCAGAAGCAATTACTCCAGGAACTCATGGATCAACCTATGGTGGTAATCCACTTGCTATGACTGTTGGAAATGCAGTACTGGATATAATGCTAAAAGAAGGCTTTTTTGATCACGTTAAAAGAGTGAGTAAACACTTGAAAGAAAAGCTATTGTCTTTAGCTAAAGAATTTCCGGAAATAATTTCAGAAGTTCGTGGGGAAGGGTTACTAATAGGAATAGAACTAGCAACTCCTGTAGCTGATAAAATTGTCAGTCAATCCCTTGATAAAGGTTTAATAATGACTAAAGTTTTAAATAACAGAGTAGTAAGGATAACCCCCCCACTTATTATTGAGGATAAACATGTAAATGTAGCGTATGATATACTTTACGATTTGTTTTTTAAGATTAAAGATATATAAATATTAAGACATGACATATTTTAAAATTCAGCTATACAAAACTTCAAACTTGCAAATGCTTCTCATAACATATAAAATCAACTCTGTTTTTTATCACAATAACATCATACTTTAATGGATTGGTTATTGGTTTCATTATCATCAGTAATTTTTGTTTTGTTAATTTTATCGTTTTTGTTTTCAGGAGCAGAAATAGGTTTAACCTCAATTAGCCGCTCTCGAATTAATAAGCTAAAATTAAATGGCAACAAAAGAGCCAAGATAATAGACCGTTTGTTAAGTAGAAAAGAATTAACAATAGGGACAATATTGTTCGGCAATACAATTATTAATATTACTTGTTCCGCCCTATTTACAGCAATATTTATAAATTTCTTTGGAAATGAAAGCATCTTTCTATCAACAATCATAATGACGTTTTGTATTTTGTTGTTCTGCGAGGTGTTACCGAAAACTTACGCTATGCAAAATCCTGAAAAATTTGCGTCATTTTCTGCTTATTTTTTACTGTTTTTTGTAAAGATTGTTTCTCCATTGACGTTAGGGATTCAATTTATTGTTAATCTCATCCTGAAATTATGTGGGCTGCATAAAGATAAGGAAGTGATATCTGCAGCGGATGCAATGCGTAATATGATTACTCTTCACCGCAGTGAAGGAACCATGTTACAACAGGATCTGGATATGCTGAACAGCATACTTGATTTGGCTGAGACAGAAATATCACAAATTATGACCCATAGGAGAAATTTGTTTTCTCTTGATATAAATCGAAATAAAGAAGAGTTGATAAGGGAAATTTTAACCAGCAGTCACAGTAGAATCCCTTTATGGCAAAAAGAACCAGAGAATATTGTTGGCGTAATTCACGTAAAAGATCTAATAAATGCCTTGCGTGAAAAGAATAATAAAACGGAAGAAGTTGACATTGCCCAAGTTATGTCAAAGCCTTGGTTCATACCAGAAAGTACGCTGCTCAGTGTGCAACTTCACAATTTTCGTCAGAACAGGAAACATTTTGCACTTGTTATTGATGAATATGGAGCATTGCAGGGGATCGTAACCCTTGAGGATATATTAGAAGAAATAGTTGGAGAAATTTCCGATGAGCATGATTTGATCACGGAGAATTTTATAAAGAGAGTGTCTGATAATATGTATCACATAGAAGGGGAATCCACGATTAGGGATATTAACAGACAGTTACACTGGGATCTTCCTGATGAAGAAGCTACAACTCTTGCAGGTATGATTGTGAACGAGATAGAGCGCATTCCTGACGAAGGAGAGAAGTTTTCCATGTATGGTTTTCGCTTTAAGATTTTAAAAAAAGATAAAAATATTATTACTGTTATTGAAGTGCAAGTAAAAACTGATAATACTGTAGTAGCAATTAATTAGTGGAGTTTTATGGAAGATACAGTAAAGATAACAGCCGAGGAGTTAAAGAGTTATATAGAGAGAATCGAAAAACTTGAACAAGAAAAGAAGGATGTGCAAGATCACATTCGTGATGTATATGCAAAAGCCGCAGATGAAGGTTGGGATACAAAAGTGATGAAACAAATTATCAGGCTAAGGAAGATGGATGATGATGACAGAAAAGAACAAGAAATATTGCTTGATACCTATAAACGTGCGCTGAGAATAAGTTGTGAAGAAGAGTTAAGTGAATAATAGAATTATAATTGGAATAAGTGGAGCATCTGGTTCTGTTTATGGTGTGCGTATTTTAGAGGTATTAAGAAAGGTTAATAAATCTCTTGAATCCTCTGCCATAATAGATTCCAGTGTCAAGCACTGGAATGATACCAAACCTGGTTATGAAACTCATTTAGTGATCAGTAGTGCTGGAAAAATAACTCTAGCTCATGAAATTCAAGGAAAACTTGAAGATATTACGTCACTTGCAGATTTTTACTATTCTGAAGAAAAGATTGGAGAAAAAATAGCAAGTGGCTCATTTAAAACCTCAGGAATGATAGTTGCTCCATGTTCTATGAAGACAATGTCTGAAATCGCATCTGGTGTTACTTCCAATCTATTGACAAGAGCCGCAGATGTGACTCTAAAAGAAAGAAGGAAATTAGTTCTCATGGTGCGAGAATCGCCACTACATCTTGGGCATCTACGAAATATGTTAAAACTAACGGAGATGGGAGCAATTATTGCTCCGCCAGTTCCAGCTTTTTATATTAAACCAAAATCGTTGGATGATATCATTGATCACTCTATTGGCAAAATATTGGATTTATTTGATATCAAATTACCTGACTTCAAAGAGTGGCAAGGAGTGTAGCCAAGTGACAATTATTATTGACGGTAAAAAAATAGCGAATAACCTCCGTGAGAAGCTATCACAAAAAATTGATATTTTAAAGAGAGAGCATAACATTTTTCCTTGCCTTAAAGTAATTCTTGTGGGTAGCAATCCAGCAAGTCAGGTCTACGTTCGTAATAAACAAAGAAAAGCAGAATCAATAGGCATAAGTTCTGAAACAATTCTTTTATCTTGTGAAACATCAGAAGATGAGTTAATTGGAAGAATCAATGAATTGAATAATGATCAATCTGTACATGGAATTTTAGTGCAGTTGCCTTTACCAAATCACATTAGTGCAAGCAGGGTAATTAATTCAGTAAGTGTGGAAAAAGATGTAGATGGCTTCCATGATGAAAATGTTGGCAGATTAGTTAAAGGTGAAAAAAATTGCCTTATACCTTGCACTCCTAAAGGTTCTTTGCATTTAATTAAATCAATTGAAGAAAACCTCTCTGGTAAAAACGCAGTTGTGATTGGCAGGTCAAGCATCGTGGGCAAGCCAACGTTTCACTTATTGCTGCAAGAAAACTGCACTGTTACCATCTTGCATTCACAAAGTAAAGATTTAGCTGAATATTGCTCTAAAGCGGATATAGTAGTTGCAGCAGTGGGAAAGCCAAATTTTGTTCAAGCAGACTGGATAAAGAAAGGTGCAATAGTGATCGATGTTGGCATAAATAGTGTTAACGTAGGAGGACAAAGTAAGCTTGTAGGTGATGTTGACTTTGAGGGAATAAAAGAAAAAGTCAAAGCTATTACACCAGTACCCGGGGGTGTCGGTCCAATGACAATCGCATTTCTAATGATGAACACTATCATTGCTGCTTGCTTGCAGAAGGGAGTTGATGCTTCTGATTTCATTAGTTGAGGTCTAAATAGGGAGAACTATATGAAAATAAAATATACCACTTAGTTGTCCGCCCGCGGTAATACCAGCTGTACCAATTATCTGTGGAGTGATTGCATAATCAACGCCAACCTTCACTTTATAGGAAATGTGACCTGGTATCTTGTCTACTAAAGATGGCGTTCCGCTTCTACCTATCATATTGCTTGCCCTTTCTAACGCTAATTCTGGATTAAGGAAGGAAGAAAGTATAGGAAATGGAAGGCTTTTTGGATTTCACGGAATAGGAAATGAGAGTAGAAAAGATGTGAACCAAGAAATTAACAGGA
>JAITXQ010000086.1 GCA_031284675.1 Rickettsiales bacterium
AAACAAAACAGTTTTGTTATATCTTCCATGGGTAACCTCATCTATTTTTTTTGTATTTGTTGAGTTTATCCTACTCTCCTGCCTTTTCTATTCTCTTTTTAATCCAGAATTAGCGTTTAAAACATAAAAAACGCCAATATTTTAAAGCGGATAATAACCACGGGGCTTCTTTTGCCTTTTTTTTATTTGGTAAATTTCTTAATATTTATAGCTAAAGCAATTTAAGAGCCCGTGAAGGGTGTCATTCCAGTGCTTGGCACTGGAATCCAGTCTTTATTATACAGTCACTTGACACGTTCATTTAAAGTTAAGTTTTCTGGATCCCAGTGTCTGGGCACTGGGATGACAAAAAAAGGAGCTCTGGGATGACGAATTTGTTGTTTTTTAAATTGTTGCTAAACCAGAATTATTTTAGCTATAGATTCTTTTATTGCACTCTTGCAATCAAGTTTCATCAAAAGTCAGATTGAATGGTTAAATCTTCCACCCAAATGACCACGCACTCTATCTGCTTGTTTGGATATATCTCTTGTACTAAGGTTTTATAGATCAACATCTGTTTTTTTATCTCATTTAATAAGAAAGTAGAAACGTTACGGTGTGATTTATAGTCAATTATGATTGCTTTATCTTGCGTTATGCATAGCCTATCCAGTCGTACTAATACTGGTTCGCCATCGATTATTCCACTCAGTGTAATTTCTGATTTGCCCTCTAAGTCAAATAGGTAATCATATTTTTCATTAAAGGCTAATATTTTACTATAAATTTCATCCTTATTTTCGCTGGTGTTTATATTATCAAGGTATTTCCTGACCCAATTTTTTCTCCTATCTTTCTCTATCTTAGGCATATACTGCAATATGCTGTGAATGATCAGGCCTCTTGCATAACCATCTGTCATTCCAGTGCTCTTTTTTTTGTCATCCCAGTGCTCCGACACTGGGATCCAGAAATTAGATTCCAGCATTAAGTGCTGGAATGACACCGAAGAGTGGGCTAAAGCTGGCGGAAGGAAAATTACCGGAATATCAAAATAATCACGTTTTTTATAAATATAAGGGTAGTTTGCATTCATACATAGTACTTCAACTTCTTCTTTAAATATTGGCTGTAAGTATGCTTGTTTCTTTTCATATGGTTCTCCATACTGAGTGATTAGATCATACCAAGAGCCCTTTTGCATTGGCTCTTTACCTAAGATGTATAACTCATCTTCAGCACGTGTGAGTGCTACGTATAATAAACGCAAATATTCATTATAATCCTCTAGTTTTTTCTCTCTTTTTACTTGATCACAATAAGCGTTGTTGTTTTTTCCACGCCAAAATGGTGCTTCCGTTCCATCAAAGATGATGCTTTCATTGTTTCTTGGTACTGTGTTTGTATCAACCAAAAATACTATGGGAGCTTGCAGACCTTTTGATTTATGGATTGTCATTATTCGCACAGCATTGCGTTCTGATTGCATATCATTTTTAATCTCCGGATTATTCTCTTTGATCCACTGAACAAATGCTTGAAGGGATGGGTTTTCAAATTGCAATACAAGGTTCATAAATTCGTCTAGGACCTCAAAGCACTCAAGACCTAGTCTTGCAGCAAATTTCTTCTTACCTGTGCGCAGTATATGCGTGAATAATGCAAGTGGAGATTCTATCTGAGATAAGTTAATGAGATAGTTTAATTCACTATAGATAACCCCAGAATAATCCTGAAGTCTTTCCCATAGTGAATGCTCTTTACGATCGTATGCAATATTAAATAAATCATCCTCGGTGAAATTAAATAGTGGTGATTTTAAAGCATTTGCAAGAGCCAAATCATTTGCCGGAAGAAGCAAAAATTCGGTCAAAGCTATTAGATCTTGCACAGCTATGTAATCCATAATTCTAAAATAGTCCCGTCCTACAACTGGTACGTTTGCTTTTTTAAGCTCGCTTATTACGTAATCAACTAACACATTTCGTTGTCGTACCAGAATCATAATGTCTCTTGGTTCTATATGGCGATCTTTAGCGACTAAAATCCGCCCTTCATTTAACCAATTGTGAATTTTGTGGGCTATTGTTTGAGCAAGCAATCGGTCCGCTATTATATAATTTTCTCTGCATGTCAGAGGAATTTGTAAAGCTTGCTGTTCTTCCTCTTTGCGCCTTGGTAACGCTGGCCAAATTTCAATGTATCCTTGATCGTTTTCTCTATGTGGAACATGTTTTATTTCATTATCAACAAAAGATATTTCTTCACGGAAGTTGTTAAATAATCTGTCTACAAGTGTCAAAACTTCTGGAGTTGAGCGAAATGACTTTTCAAGTTGGCATGATATCCAATCTCTACCGCCAGTTTTCGTATGAAAGTATTGTTGCATGTAGTTGAATAGATGGGGATTTGCTCCTTGAAATCTGTAAATGGACTGTTTTACGTCACCAACAACAAACAAGGTTCGCTTTTCATCATTACCGGCAAAAAATTCATCGCAGAGATTTGTTATAATTTTCCATTGACTGATGCTATTATCTTGTGCCTCATCAACGAGAATATGATCTATTTTTTGATCTAAGTTAAACAATACCCAATCTTTATGATCTGGATCGCTGAGAAGATTTGTTGCTAAATCAATTATATCATTATAGTCAAGCAGTGCATTTTTTGATTTTTCACTATTATATAAATCAACATATACTTTAAATATGCCAAGTAAACTACTGGTTCTTTTGAATATTTGATGAGAGTTCATGTTTTTTACGTAAGAGAATACCACATCCTGAACGTTTTCTACTATTTGCTCTGCATCTCTAAACTTCTCCAAAATATTTTTTGTTATGATGGATGATATGCTCTTTTTTTCGTTTGATTCCGATTTTAAAAAGACCTTGGCTAGGTTTTCTATGTCCTCTTTATCTGTGTTGTTATACCAATCATAGAGCATTGTACTGTAACTCTGATCTCTTTTACTGCCCTCACTTAATATTTCAGCTAATCTTTTTATGTGCTCAGTCGTTCCACTCTGTAAGTCATAAATTTCATCTGGAGCATTGAGTTTTTCTTTGATATATTCCAAACTATTAGATATCACGCACGTATTTTCTTCATAGATCCCAGTGTCAAGCACTGGGATGACAGAAAGTGCTCTTTTTACACATAAAGTATAAAGCAAATCGCGTAGTTTATTTTCATCAATTTCAGTTGCAATGAAGTTTATACTATCTTGCACAGCCTCATTATGAAGCACTTTATCAAACACGATAGAATGTAATTCTTTACATTCACTCAGCGCACAATTTGGAGCAATGCCAGCTTCTATGGGAAAGCTAGAAATTAATTTGTAACAAAAAGCGTGTATGGTTTGTATGGTTAGACCAAGGTTTTCCAGTTCAGAGAAAAGCCTTTTTGCTCTTGTTAAATAATCTTCATTTTCTCTGGATCCCAGTGTCAAGCACTGGGACGGCAAATAGGGACGCTGGGATGACAAGGGGTGGCACTGGGATGACATCGGAAAGAAATCTAATTGTTCTAAAGATGTTATTAATTCGCTATTTGAGCATATTGCCCACTTGCTGAGTATACTGTGAATGCGATTCTCCATCTCATTTGCTGCAGCATTGGTAAATGTTAAGCAGAGAATATTTCTTTTGTTTTCTAATAAAAGTCTTAATACTCTGTCTATTAAGATTTTTGTTTTGCCTGTACCAGCAGATGCATTTACCCATACAGAGAAATTAGGATTTATAGCATTTGTTCTCATCAGAAGTGCGAAGATCGTATAGAAGTTGACTAAAAATAGCATTATAAATATAATGTAAAAGTAGTGTTAGTGAAGATATATAATGAAAAGTTTTTGCGTAAAGGCTCCTGCAAAAATTAATCTTTTTTTACATATTGTAGAAAAAAAAGAAACAGGATATCACTTAATTGAAGGCTTATTTGTCTTTGCCAATCTTTCTAATTTTTTGGAGATAAAAGTAAGTGAAAAGAATTTTAGATATGATAACTCTACAGTTGAATTCATAAATTCCGAGTCTAAAATAAATAACCAGTATAATACCGTGATGAAAGCAGTTAATCTGCTTCTTAGATATGCTCCTAGCCGTACTAAGGTCTCCACAAAAGTTGCAAAAAATATACCAACTGCTGCAGGTTTGGGAAGCGGATCCTCAGATGCTGGAGCTGTGATACGTACGCTAGGAAAGTTATGGAAGATTGATAGGCAGATTTTAAATGAAATAGCCTTAAACGTTGGTGCTGATGTTCCCGCAAGCATAGATAGCAAGCCAGTTTTTGTTAGAGGTATTGGTGAAGAATTGTGCCGTGTCCAAAACTTTTCCTTATCCACAAATATAGTGCTTGTAAAGCCAAAGAGAAAGTTTTTGAGCACACCGGAAGTGTTTTCCAAATATGAAGGAGAATTTTCTAAGCCAATGACATGGAATGATGATGCCGAGAAAGATTTATTAAAGCTTCTTAAAGAAACAAGAAACGATCTTCAAGAAATAGCAATAAGTCTTATCCCTGAAATTGAGGATGTAATATCAGCACTAGAGTCACAAAAAGGCTCTATACTTTCTCGCATGTCAGGCAGTGGTGTAGCATGCTTTGGAATATTTGACAACGAAGAAAATGCAAAAGCTGCTGCAGTTAATATCAGAGAAAAGCAGCCAGAATGGTGGGTATGCGACACTCAATTAATAGTTTGATTTTATGCCTTTAATTCTCAAGAATAAAAATTTTATAAATGGGTATCAGGAAGGAAAATTTGTGGTGAATAATCGAGAATATTATGGCTCAATTATAGTTTTTTCTGAAAAGGTGATTGAATTGAAAGAAAGTGATATAAATAGCAAGGAGCATTTTGAATCTTTTTTAACGGAAGAAATAGAAATTTTGTTAATAGGTACTGGTAAAACACGCAATATACCAAGTTCTTCAATTAAGTCTTATCTTATGGAACAAAAAGGTTTAAATTTTGAATTTATGACAACCGGTGCAGCATGCAGAACCCATAACGTTTTAATATCCGAAAGCAGGTTTGTTGCTACTTATCTAATAGCCATATAGCATGCTTGAAATATTTACCCAGGATTTTTTCATCAATAGTCTAATTGCACTAGTCATAATTAGCCTAGTAACAGGTGCTTTAGGATCATTTATGATATGGCAAAGATTGTCGTATCTGGGTGATAGCTTATCCCATTCTTCATTGCTTGGCATTGCATTGGCTTTAATTTTTAAGATTAGCCCATCAATAAGCATAATGCTTATTGCAATTACATTTGCCATACTACTTTCCCTTAATTTTAATAGGTTATATTCTGTTGATACGATATTGAACATCGTTACCAATGTAGTTTTATCATTAAGTTTAATACTGATGTCTTTTCTTCCATCGGGCAATAATAGTATTATTAGCTCGTTATTTGGCGACATATTAACACTGGAACAGGGTGATATAATATTAATTTTTTTAACTTCTATAGTAGTTGCTCTGATATTAATATTTAGATGGCGCTATTGGCTAATGATTTCAATTAATCAAGATTTGGCAGTAGTTGAGAAAATTAACATTAATTTTGTTAGACTAGAATTCTTAATTACTCTTGCTATATTTATAGCAGTTTCTGCTCAATTAATAGGAATATTACTCATTGCTGCATTTTTGTTAATACCAGCAGCATCTGCAAGGTTAGTTTCAAAAACTCCAATGCAGATGATTGTTATTGCAACAGTTTTTTCTGTAATCTCTGGAATATCAGGCCTAATGTTATCTGCGAGTTTTGATTTATTAACTGGACCTGCAATTATACTTGTTGCAGCTGTATATTTAATTATCGCTTATTTTATAAGGCTAGTATTAAGTAGGTTGGCTTAATTTTAGTCTTGAATGTCAATAATTTGGTAATATATTCATTATAAAGTATGACTATCTTAGCGTAAAATAGTCTTTGCTATATTTTATTAGTATAGTAGTAATAAATTTTTAATTTTATGGAGCAAGCAATATGATCGGAGAATGGTTTAATAAAAATATATCTCAACCTGTGAAAAAATTTTACCATAAGTATATTCTTAGGGAGACGGATTGGTCAGATGATGTGCAGAGTACGGCAAATGATGAGTATAATGTTATACAAGAAAGCTCAGAGTCTTTGGGTACTTATATACAATCAAATGAAAATGATGTTATATAGGGGACATGAAAGTCACACCATCCAAAGTTAAAAAATTCCTAGAGAAGCCTGATACTTTAAGTGGTGTGTTAATTCATGGAAGTGATAACAGTAGAGTTGATTTTTATGTACAAGAAATAATTGCCAGTTTGGATGAGTATTCAGTTCAGGTAATGGATTTCGCAATAGTGAATAAGTCGCCTGGTTTATTACTTTCTGAGCTGGCAAACATTTCGATGTTTACTAGCAAAAAATTAATTAAGCTGATAAATGTGAGTGGGAGTATATCCAAAGAGTTAAAAAACGTATTGGATTATAATGCAGACGGTCATTATGTAATGATGATAGCAACTGATCTTCCGTATAATTCTGCAACTAAAAGTTATATGGAGAGCTCAAAAATTTTTGGTGTAGTTGCTTGCTATAAGGACAGTAACAGCAATCTTTATGATATTATCTCAGGCTATTTGAAGCAAAATGATGTAAAATATACAAATGAGGTAATCTATCATTTGCAGTCTTACTTTAACCATAGCAAGTTGCCTATATGTTCAGAGCTTGAGAAATTAGTTTTGTACTTAGGAGAAAGGAAAGATCTAAAACTTACTGATATAGAGTTATGCTTTTCAACTTCCGGTAACGACTATGTCACACTTGATAACCTATGCTCTGCTATAGCAAGTAAAGATGTAGCACACTTCATCAGAATGTCTGATACATTGATGTTACAAGAAAATTTTTCACCGATAGCGCTAATTCGTATTATATCAAATTATTTCCTGCGCCTTGAAAATGTTTTGCTGTCAATGCAAGGTGGAATGAACGAACAGGCTGCAATTAATCAGCTGAGTCCTCCATTGTTTTTTAAACAATTGCAGAGCTTTAAATCTCATTTGAAAAATTTTCAACTTTCAGAACTTAAGGAGATCTTGGAAAAATTGATAAGCTTAGAAGTTACCTGTAAAAAAACTGACTTGGATCATAAAATGATTTTTCAGCAAGCGATTAACTACTGGCGTCATCCAAGCTGACACACAATTGTACGAATATTGTGATTTGGGCCCACTAGGAACGCTAATTCTGGATTAAGGAAGGAAGAAAGTATAGGAAATGGAAGGCTTTTTGGATTTCACGGAATAGGAAATGAGAGTAGAAAAGATGTGAACCAAGAAATTAACAGGAGATCTA
>JAITXQ010000031.1 GCA_031284675.1 Rickettsiales bacterium
GACAAAACAGTTTTGTTATATCTTCCATGGGTAACCTCATCTATTTTTTTTGTATTTGTTGAGTTTACCCTACTCTCCTGCCTTTTCTATTCTCTTTTTAATCCAGAATTAGCGTTACTGGCGGAAGTTACTCTCAAATGTTTGTTCATGTTAGCTATAAATGTTTGAGAAATTTACCAAATGGAAAAAAAGGTAAAAGAAATCCTGTGTTAGCTAGTTGTCACTCTCTAATCCTGCAAATTGGCGTTCTATACTGTCTTAAACGCTTTATAAGCGCGTTTCAGCTTATATAGGTAAAAACCTAGAAATGTTGTGAAGACATAAGGTGCACATAGTACAAAAAATTAAAAATAAGACGCCAATTACGTAATACTTTTGTCGTTTAATCTGCATAAATTGAAGATAACTGAATACCTTCACTGTCATGATAAGAGGGCTGGCGGAGTTTGTCAAGTGATTTTTGCATTTGAATTAAACAACCTTTATAAGCTATAGAGAATATAAAGAGGCCGGGACCGGAATTGAACCGGTATAAAAGGATTTGCAGTCCTCCGCATAAGCCATTCTGCCACCCAGCCGTTTTTTATGTGTAGATATCCATGATATCTTTTAGCATAGATAAAGCTTCTTCTCTTTTTCGTTGAAAAGTGTTACGTCCAATGATTGAACCATTACCGCCACCTTGCTCAATTTCTCTTGCTTCATTGCATATATCATCTACTTCCTTTGATTCGCCACCAGAAAAAACTACTATTCTTTTCCCTGCAAAGCAAGATTTTTTAACATATTCAATTCTTTTAGATAATGATTCAATATTTTCTGTTTCTATTTTTTCTTTTTCCAAGTGGTTAGTTGGAAGTTTTACCTTTATTATATTAGCGCCAAGCAAAGCTGCTATGTGCACAGCATAGGCAATAACATCAACTGCTGTTTCACCTTCTTTGGAAATTCCTTCACCGCGTGGATAAGACCATAGCACTACTGCAAGCCCGTAAGATTTAGCCTCAGCTATGATTTCACGAGCTTCTTCTACCATATCAAAACACTTAGCGGAACCAGGATATATAGTAAATCCAACAGCCAAGCAGCCCAAACGTAGCGCATCTTTCACAGAAGCGGTTATTGCCTGATCAGAAGTCAGATTTTTTGAATGTAAAGAGTTGGAACTATTAAGTTTCAAAATAAGTGGCAGCATTCCAGCATAAGTGGAAGCCCCAGCTTCGATCATACCAAGCGGAGCAGCGTATGCACTTACTCCTGAATCAACTGCAAGCTGAAAATGATAATGTGGATCATAAGCATCGGAATTAACTTCAAAACTTTTTATTGGCCCGTGTTCAAACCCTTGGTCTACAGGAAGAATTACTAATTTGCCAGTACCGCCAAGCTTTCCATGCATCAAAATACGAGTAAGGTTTGCTTTTACCCCCGGATTTTCACTTTCATAGTAGCTTAGGATTTTTTTTACTTTATCACTTATGATCACTATAACTCAGATTAAATTTAAGTTATAAATTGTAACAAAGATGAAATTCAATACAAGAATTTTAAGTGATATCAAAAGCAATTTCATTTTCTTGTTTATTCATATAAATCCTTAATTTCTTTCCTTTTATTAATTTGCGATTCAGTATTTCTTCCGCTAAGTAACTTTTTATTTCTTTCTCAATCAGCCTATCTATCAGGCGTGCTCCCATTTCCTTGCTGTAACCAGTCTGTGCAAGGTAAGACTTTACCTTTTCTTCTACTGAGCAGCTTATGCCCTTTTGCATGAGTTGTTTTTTCAGTTCCTGAACAAATTTATCTACAATATGCAGAATTATATCCGCATTTAAGTCAGAGAAAGAAACAACCGCATCAAGACGATTACGAAATTCAGGGCTAAAAACCTGTTCCATTGCTTTTTCACTATCACCAATGTTAAAATCTTTATGCCCAAAGCCAATAGAGCTCTTACCGCGTTCAAATATCCCTGCATTGGTTGTCATAATTAAAATTACATTGGAAAAGTTAACTTTACGTCCGTAGGTGTCTGTAACACAACCATAATCCATGATTTGTAGCAATATATTATAAATATCACTGTGAGCTTTCTCAATTTCATCAAGAAGCACAACGCTATATTGGTTGTTAGATACGGATTCTGTGAGTAATCCACCTTGGTCATAACCTACATACCCAGGAGGGGAGCCAATCATTCTAGATATTGTATGAGATTCCTTATATTCAGACATGTCAAAGCGCACAAGATTCATACCCATACTTCTTGCTAACTGTTTCGCAAGTTCAGTTTTGCCTACACCAGTTGGTCCTGCAAAAAGATAATTTGCTAAGGGTTTATTATAATTTCTCAGCCCAGACTTAGCAATTTTAATAGAATTAACAAGAGATTCTATTGCCTGCTCTTGGCCAAAAATCACCTTTTCTAGATTAGCTTTTAAAGATTTTACTTTCTGCAAATCATCAGATTCAGATCCACAAGGTACGTTTGTAATTCTAGTAATGGTATTCTTAATATCTCTACTATTTACAATTTTACCTCTATTTCTTAGCAATTTAAAATATGCTCCTGCCTCATCAATGACATCAACGGCTTTATCAGGTAATATTCGCCCAGTAATATACTTATGCGAAAGTTCAGCCGCAGACTTAATGGCGTGTTTTGTATAATATACCCCATGGTACCCTTCATAGTAGTGCTTTATACCATTTAGTATCTTTATTGTCTCACTAACAGAAGACTCTTTCACATTAATTTTTTGGAACCTTCTTGCTAATGCTTTATCCTTTTCAAAGCTACTGCTGTATTCTCTGTATGTGGTTGCACCTATACAACGTAATGTACCTCTTGCAAGTGCGGGCTTGAGCAGATTACCAGCATCAAGAAAGCTACCACTTGTAGAACCTGCTCCAATGATAGTGTGTATTTCATCAATAAAAAGGATAGCACCCAGTTTTGCCTCAATTGCTTTTATTATAGATTTTATTCTTTCTTCAAAATCACCTCTATAGCGTGTTCCTGCAAGGAGTGATCCTAAATCCAAAGCGTAAATTATGCTGGACCTGAGCGTATTGGGAACACTGCCTTCAATGATCTTCAATACCAAGCCCTCAACTATTGTTGTTTTGCCGACACCTGGTTCTCCGACATATAACGGGTTATTTTTTCTGCGTCTTAATAATATTTCTATAGTGCGATCTAATTCATAATCACGACCTATAACGTAATCTATTTTTTTACTTCTCGCATAATCATTTAAATTTTTACAATAACTTTGTAAAACCTCCTCATCTTTTAATAGCTCACCTTTATTTACTGTAGTCGAAACGTCATTATTTTTATCAAGTTTTATTTTACGATTAGTAGTGTATTCATCTATATCATTAGAGTATTTCATATTAGATATGTGGTAAATCAAATTGGAATCTTTCGCATTTTGTTTCTGCAATAGATCTTCAATATATAAATTTTGTTCAGACAAAATTTCTACTAGAACATTTGCTCCACTTATTTCTTTTTTCCCCAAACTATGAGCCCGTATTATTGCTCTGTGTATTATGCATTGAAACATTGAGCTAGGTTTAACTCCATTGATAATCAATTCAGAATTGTCTTGTAAAAAACCTTTTATATTACTACTATAATCATTAACCTTAACATCGCACCTTGATAGAATGTTATCTATATTTATGATTTCATCCGCTCTGATATTACATCTTGATAAAACGTAATTTACATCCGCATCTTTAGTTAATGCTAGTAACAAATGTTCTACTTTTGCATATTTAAGATTAAAATTAGAAGCAATTAGTAGTGCTCTGTTTAAACTTGTCTCTAAATTTTTAGAAATCATTTCCTATTCTCTTTAACAGTGGAAACTTATATATAATTAATGGCACATAATTATTAAAAAAATTGAAATCTAGCAGTTCGTTATAGCTAAAACAGCCGAAATCCGCCTGTAAAAGACGCTAATTCTGGATTAAGGAAGGAAGAAAGTATAGGAAATGGAAGACTTTTTGGATTTCACGGAATAGGAAATGAGAGTAGAAAAGATGTGAACCAAGAAATTAACAGGAGATCTATGGCGAGTATGTTCAATTTCAAGTCTATTTTTGAGGTAGCCAAAAACC
>JAITXQ010000066.1 GCA_031284675.1 Rickettsiales bacterium
TTAGACAACAATATGCAAATGAAACTAGCGAAGAAGAATTGGAAAGAATAATAGGTAGTGATATAATAATTAAAAAGGCATATGAAGAACTAAATAGATTCAATTGGTCAGAAAAAGAACTTATAGCCTATGAGCAAGAAATAAAGCGTATTCGTGATGAAAAGGCTGTCCTCGCTCAAAAGCTTGAGGAAGGTAGAGAAGAAGGAAAAATTGAAATTGCAAAAAACCTACTTAAAGCAGGAGTTTCTATTGATATTATAGCTCAAATTACAGGTCTTGCAGCTAATGAAATCGAAGATTTAGTTTGAATTTTATTATTAACAAAGTTTAAAAAGGTTTCACAACAACCATAATAACTATGATTATTATTAATACTGTGACCACCTCATTTAAAACGCGGAAATAAATATGAGTTTTTTCATTTGAACCCATTACAAAATTTTTTCTATATTTTGCAAGCAGCATATGAATAATTAACATCAAGATTATTGCAAATGCTTTTACATGAAACCACCCTTCACGATATGCCTCTCTTATAACCATTAATGTTATTCCAAAACCAAGCGAGAAAAGCATTGCAGGATTTATGATATATCTGAGTAACCTCTTCTCCATTATTTGAAGTAAGCTATCATTTTCTGATCCCGGCTTCACGTTTGCGTGATAAACATAAAGCCTGGGTAAATAAAGCATCCCTGCCATCCACATGATGACAGAGATAACGTGAAAAGCCTCGAGCCAGTGATAATAATCCATTGAGATTTATTACAAAATGTTAAAAATTTCTGATATTATCTTAGTTTAATGAAAAAGAAATCAATATGAAAGCAGAAAATTTCACTAAAGAGCAGATAATTGGATTCTACAGGAAAATGCTACTCATACGCAGATTTGAGGAAAAAGCAGGACAATTATATGGAATGGGATTAATAGGCGGGTTCTGTCACCTATCAATAGGACAAGAAGCAGTTACAGTTGGAACTCAAGCTGCATCAAAATTAGGCGATGCTTTTATCACAAGTTATAGAGACCATGGTTTAATGCTCGCATGTGATTCTGATCCGAATGTTGTGATGGCAGAACTTACCGGCAAAGAAACGGGATGTTCAAAAGGTAAAGGTGGCTCTATGCACATATTTGATGTTGAAAAAAAATTCTTCGGCGGACACGGAATCGTGGGAGCGCAAGTTCCAATTGGTACAGGAATAGCATTTGCTAATAAATATAAGAAAAAAGACAATGTGGTATTCACATATTTTGGTGACGGTGCTGCAAATCAAGGACAAGTATATGAATCGTTTAATATGGCATCTTTATGGCAGTTGCCTGTGGTTTACATCATAGAAAATAACGAATACGCAATGGGAACCTCTGTACAAAGATCAACTTTAGTGACAGAGCTATACAAAAGAGGAAAAGGTTTTGGTATCCCTGGAAAACAAGTTGATGGCATGGATTTTTTCTCTGTTTATGCGGCTACAAGCGAAGCAGCTGAGCACGCACGCAGCGGAAAAGGACCTATCTTGCTTGAAATGAAGACGTATCGATATCGCGGTCATTCAATGTCAGACCCTGCTACTTATCGTTCGAAAGAAGAAGTTGAAGATATGAAACAAAATCATGACCCTATAGGTACTTTAAAGAATTACATGATAGATAATAAAATTGCTTCAGAGGAAGAATGCAAAGCAATTGATAAAGAAATACGTGACTCAGTGAAAAAGTCAGAAGATTTTGCCAAGAATAGTAAAGAACCAAGCGTTGATGAGCTATATACTGATGTTTACAAATCTTTCAGCTAAGTGCTTTAATAGACTGCTCGACATGTGTAGGAACAGGGGCGGTAATAGTGATTTTTTTATCATTCGGCAGTTTAAAAGACAAAGAATACGAATGAAGGTGGATTTTATTTATTATTCCATCAATAAAAGCTTTTTTACCACAATATTTGCCATCACCAAGAATAGGGCAATTTATATGAGCCAAATGTGCCCTTAATTGATGAGTTCTGCCGGTAATTGGTTGTAGTTTTAAATAGGCAACGTTATGTTGTAGTTTTGCTATAATTGAAAAACGCGTAGTGGCGTTCTGAGGTGAGTTTTCATCAACAACCACTTTTTCTTGCCCGGAGATATATTTTTTTACCAATGGATAATCTATTGTTCCACTATTTTTACTTGGTATACCGGAAGTTAATGCTAAATAAGTTTTCTTTACTCTTCGACCTTTAAATTCTTCCATTAGATATCTTGCAACATTAGCATTGCGTGCAAATATTATTACTCCACTCGTATCTCTATCCAGCCTATGGACAATTTTAAATATTTCCCCCTCTCTTATCTGGTCAAGCAAATCACTAATACTAATTTTTACTTTTATACCACCTTGAACAATCACTCCTGCGGGCTTGTTTATAGCTAATATATACTCATCTTCGTATAATATGTTTTCTCTTAACAGCTCTACTAATTTTCCATTATATTTGTGGTCAGAATTAATGTTTTCAATATAGTCTAGATTTTTCACCGTTATAATTTGTCCAGAATTTACTCTATCACTGGATTTAGCTTTGCAATCATCAACTTTGATTAGCCCTTCTCTTAAAGATTTTTCAATTATAGATTGCTTTAGATCGGGAAAAACTCTTCTGATGTACCTGTCCAACCTAACGTCGTTATCTTCTACTGATATGGTTTTTATATTCTCCATTACTTTATTTGGATGGGTGCTAGTGTCAGCTACTTGGATGACGTAAAAAAGTATAGCACAAGATATACATAGCACAACCCCACAATTCCAGCGCATGATGCTGGAATTCAGTAGATCATATTGTCAAGCAGTAAGATGACATAAAACCCTACACTACTTCCTGCACTTCTTCTTTAGTAACTTTTTGTTTTTCCACTTCATCCATTTTAGTACTAGGTTTTAATACACCATACGTAATACCACCAACTACCAATACTGCCGCCGTAACTGCAACCACTGCTATTACTATAGGTATTAATCCAACTGCAACTGTTCCGGTTACAAAAAGTGCCACTGCTGCTGCGGTGCCTAATAATGCGGTTGCACCACCGGCAGAAATACTTTTATTAAGTGCTTGCTGCTTCAGTTGTTTTTCTGGAGTTTTACTATCTTTATGCTTTAATAAAGGATCTGCACCATTTGCTATGAGAATTCTTACTATCTCTGTATGGCCCTTTTTAGCAGCGCAATGTAAAGGAGTAATACCTTTTGCTTCTCCTGCATCAGCCTTTGCATTAACATTTGTCCTATTTGCTATGAGAATTTTTGCTATCTTTGTATGACCTCTTTCACCAGCGCAATATAGAGGAGTATATCCTTTACATTCTTCTGTATTAGCCTTTGCATCAACCTTCGCCCCGTTTTTTACTAGAATTTCTACTATCTCTGTATGATCTCCTTCAACAGCGCAATGTAAAAGAGTCACCCCTTCGTATTCTTCTAAAAAACTCCCTCTATTAACGCTAATTCTGGATTAAAAAGAGAATAGAAAAGGCAGGAGAGTAGGGTAAACTCAACAAATACAAAAAAAATAGATGAGGTTATCCATGGAAGATATAACAAAACTGTT
>JAITXQ010000071.1 GCA_031284675.1 Rickettsiales bacterium
TTAGACAACAATATGCAAATGAAACTAGCGAAGAAGAATTGGAAAGAATAATAGGTAGTGATATAATAATTAAAAAGGCATATGAAGAACTAAATAGATTCAATTGGTCAGAAAAAGAATTTATAGCTTATGAGCAAGAAATAAAGCGTATTCGTGATGAAAAGGCTGTCCTCGCTCAAAAGCTTGATGATGCTAGAGAGGAAGGCATTCAAATCGGCGAAGAACGAGGCATCAAAATTGGTGAGGAAAAGGGAAAAATTGAAGTTGCAAAAACAATGCTGGCTAATAATGTGGATATTAACACTATTGTTGAGTGTACTGGTCTTTCCATTAGTGAAATTGAAGAATTAGGGTCAAGTTGAGGGATCAGAAAGAACTATTTTAAACATTCAGCGATAAATCTAATAATTTATAGATCTTTCTAAAGAAGTTATCTTATTTTGTTTCAACAAATGTTTTAAAACATAGTTGATAGAGTAAAGGATAGGAGGTTACTTGTATGGTTACTATGATAGTTCCTTTTTTAAGAAAGTTTTAAATTTTTGCAGACCATAAATTTTTACCTAGCAATAAGCAACTTTAGGTTTAAATTTATGAAATCAGTTGCTATATACATCAGCAAGTATGAATTGAACTTATATTGTGGACTTAAATAAATTTACCGAAAAAGCAAAAAGCCTAATTCAAAGTGCTCAGATGAAAGCATTGGGAGCAGGGCATCAGATTTTTGTGCCTGAGCATTTACTAAGAGCGATGCTTGAAGATGAATCAGGTTTAGTTCAGGATTTGATAAGCGCTTGTGGCGGAAATACGCAAAATATTTCCGATGCTGTAAGTAATGCAATAAAAAAGTTGCCAGTAATTGAAGGTCCAGGAAGTGGTGGCCTTCAACTTTCAAGAGAAATAGCAAAAGTTTTTGAAGATTCAATTGGTATTGCTAGGAAGAATAAAGATTCATTTGTCACCGTTGAGCGTTTACTGCAGGGTGTAGCTGCACAGAAGGATGATACTGTAGGCAAAATTCTAGCAGAGAACGGTGTGGCTCCACAAAAATTAAATTCAGTTGTGACAGAAATGAGGAAAGGTAGAAGTGCAGACTCACCAAATAGTGAAGAAAAATTAAACGCGGTAAAGAAATATACAAAAGATATTACAGAGCTTGCTATGCAAGGTAAGATCGATCCTGTAATTGGTCGTGATGAAGAGATCAGAAGAACTATGCAGGTATCACTTAGACGGACAAAAAATAATCCAGTGTTGATAGGTGAGCCTGGTGTTGGAAAAACTGCAATAGTTGAGGGGCTTGCAAATAGAATTGTTGTAAACGATGTGCCACTTGGTTTGCGTGATGCAAAAGTCTTAGCTTTGGATCTTGGAGCACTAATCGCTGGCACTAAGTTTAGAGGAGAATTTGAAGAAAGGTTAAAAGCAGTTGTTAATGAAATTTCAAAAGCAGAGGGAAAAGTTACCTTGTTTATAGATGAGCTTCATACTTTAGTTGGAGCAGGAGCAACAAGTGGTGCAATGGATGCTTCAAATCTGCTGAAGCCTGCTCTTGCACGTGGAGAAATTCGCTGTATAGGAGCCACAACTTTAGATGAATATCGTGAACATATAGAAAAAGATCCCGCACTTGCAAGGCGTTTTCAGCCTGTGTTTATTTCTCAACCAACTGAAACTGATACCATTTCTATACTAAGAGGTTTGAAGGAAAGATATGAGGTGCATCATGGAATAAGAATTACAGACGGTGCAATAATTGCTGCTGCAACATTATCCAACAGATATATAACAGATAGGTTTTTGCCTGATAAAGCGATTGATTTGATTGATGAAGCGGCAAGCAAGGTAAGAATTGAAATGGATAGTAAACCTGAAGTTATTGATGAACTTGAGAGAAAGATTATACAGCTAAAAATTGAGTCAGAAGCTTTGAAAAAAGAAAATGATGAAAATTCTAAACAGCGTTTAAAAAAAATAAATGAGGAGATCGAAAGCCTAAATAGTAAATTTGCTGATTTAAACAGTAAATGGCAGATGGAGCAGAATAAAATAGCTAAAATACAGAATACTGCTGAAAATTTAGATAACGCTAGAAAAGAGTTGGAATTAGCTCAGCGGAGTGGAAATTTAGGAAGGGCAGGGGAATTGATGTATGGTGTGATTCCTCAGCTTGAGAATGAATTAAAAAATCAGGAGAAGATTACTGATAGTTTCTTAAAGAAAGAAGTGACTGGAGATGACATTGCAAACATTGTTTCAAAGTGGACGGGAATTCCAGTCGATAACATGATGCACAGTGAAAAGGAAAAACTCCTTAACATGGAGAATGAAATAGGAAAAAGAGTAATAGGGCAAAAAGATGCAATAGAGGCGATAAGTAATGCAGTTAGGCGCTCTCGCTCTGGGGTGCAAGATACCAACAGGCCTTTTGGTTCATTTTTATTTTTAGGTCCAACTGGAGTTGGAAAAACGGAACTTGCGAAAGCCCTTGCTGAATTTCTGTTTGATGATCAATCAGCACTTTTACGTTTTGATATGTCAGAATACATGGAAAAACACTCTGTTTCAAAGCTAATTGGTGCGCCTCCGGGATATGTTGGCTATGAGCAAGGTGGAAGATTAACTGAAGCGATAAGAAGAAGGCCATATCAGGTTATTCTGTTTGATGAAGTGGAAAAGGCCCATTCGGACATATTTAATTTATTGTTACAAATCTTGGATGAAGGAAGACTCACTGATAGCCATGGCAAATTAGTTGATTTTCGCAATACCATACTGATCTTAACTTCTAATCTTGGTGCTGAGATAATGCTTAAAGGGAATGTTGATTCTGTAAGAAATGAAGTGATGCAAATAGTTAAGTCGGCATTCCGTCCAGAATTTTTAAACAGACTGGATGAAATTATTACATTCCACAATTTGACCAGAGATGATATTTACAAAATTATAGATGTTCAATTTTCTTATTTACAAAAAACACTTGCTAAGCGTAAACTAAGTATAAGTTTGTCACAGGAAGCTAAAGAACTAATAGCGCAAATTGGCTATGACTCTGAATATGGAGCAAGGCCCCTAAAAAGGGCTATACAAGAGTGTATTCAAAACAATCTAGCTAAGTTAGTTTTATCAGGAGAAGTAGTAGAAAATGATGAACTAATAGTGTACGCTCTTAGTAATGAAATCTTAGTTAAAAAGATTTAAATTCACTATGTATTTTTGTTTGAAAAAATGTGTGTAGATCATAACGTTGACACTGAGTCCTTATTTAAGCTAGCTGATCAAGAAAATCAGAAAGGAAAAGAAAGGATTAAAGAATTTATTAAATATTTTTATAATTTTGTCTATAATAGCGACTTAAAGGTCAATGATAAATTCCTTTTATACATTGTAGAAGATGCATACGACTTTGTTCTCAAAAAGAAAAAAGAAGAAAGTAAATTAATGGTAAGTAATGTAAATGATATACCAGGAATAGAAGGCGATTTTACTGTTATTAAGATAGCAAACGACGATATGCCATTTTTAGTTGACTCTGTTATTGCAACTATTAAGTCACACGATTTAACCATATGCTATTATAGCAACAGCATAATTAACATAAAAAGAAAAGACGGCCTAATTGATGAGATTTATCCTTTGGAAGAAAGTAATGGAATCAAGGAGTCGGTTATATATGTAATTATCAAAGGCATAAGTGACAGTTTTGTTAATACATTAAAAGAATCTCTACAGAAAACGCTGAAAGCGGTTGGTTGTGTTGTGGAAGATTGGCACTTAATGCTCAAGAAGCTTGATGAAGCAAAGAGCGAGCAAAAAGACTTCCTCAATTGGCTAAAAAACAATAATTTTGTATTTTTAGGTTATCAAGAATGCACCGCAAATCAGGATGGAAAATTCATTGCTGTTAGCAAGGAGAATCTTGGTTTGATGAGAGCAAGTGAAGAGTATCAAAATGTATTGATTCCTTATGTGGACCTTAATCATTTATACATATTGAGGTCAGATCTGGTCTCAATAGTTCACCGCCGTACATATATGAATTGTATAGGAATAAATGAGCTTGATAATCAAGGAGAATTAATAAAAGAAAGACGTTTTTTTGGACTATTTACTTCTGTAGCGGAGGTTCAAGATATTCGAACTATTCCGGTAATAAAGGATAAAGTTAAAGTTATAGAAAAAAATGCAGGATTTATAACCGGAGGCCACAACAACAAAGCTCTAATTTCTATTTTGCAAGCATTTTCATGTGATGAATTATTCCAGTCCAATGAGGAGGAATTATTTCAAATTTGTACTTTTATTATGTCTCTTGCAATAAGGCCAAAAGTCCGGTTGTGCTTAAGAAGCGTGGGAGCTTTTGCTAGTTGTATAGTGCTGATACCTATGCGTTATGCTAGCTCCAGGCTAATGTTCAAGATACGTGATATATTGAAGGATGAGATAAATGCAGAAAGTTCAGATATTTATAACCACCACATTATAAACGAATATGACTTGATGAAGTTGCACGTGGTGCTAAAGATCAAGAACGCCAGCGTTCTTGATAATGAAATTTTGCGTATAGAAAACAAATTGAGAAACATTACAGAAAAGTGGGAAGATCGTTTTATAGACAACTTATATAATACTTTCAGCACTGTTGAGGATATATTCATCCGTTATTGTAAGGCATTTCCAATAAGCTATCAAGAGAGTTTCGAACCTCACGATGCATATTACGATATGAAAAAATTGGAGATAGTGAGGAAGAAGGGAGTTAGCGAGGTCGATTTAAGGCTTACTTGTGATAATCTTAATTATCAATTAAAGGTTTATACTCCAAGCAATGGAGGTCTTGAATTATCGAAAATATTAAAAATCACTAAGAATTTAGGGGCTAAGATTCTATCTCATAATGGCTATTACATAGAAATTAACGGTGGAATATGGATACATCATTTTGTGTTGTCAAGAGTCGATGAATTAATAAACAACATTATTCTAAAAGAGCAATTTGAAATAACACTTGCGAAAGTGTTTAGAAAAGAAGTTAGAAATGACTATTTCAATAGTTTAATCATTATTGCTGGGCTGGAATGGAAAGAGGTACTCCTAGTTAGAGCATTAAGTGCTTACCTAAAGCAGATGTCATTTAACTACAACCCGGAATATATTCAAAAAGTAGTCCCAGAATATCCAAAAATAGTAAAGTATTTGATACAACTATTTCATGTAAGATTTGATCCTAACATAGATATTGATAGAGCAGAAACTATTGACATTTTCAGAGAAAAAATTGAGGAACTTCTAAAAGAAATCAGCAATGTTTCACATGATTACGTTTTGCGCTCGATATTTAACTTGATAATGGCCATTTTAAGGACCAGTTATTATCAAGATGATAAACCTTACTTATCTACAAAATTTGACTCAAGTAAAATAAACGGTTTGCCTGATCCTTGCCCGTATCGCGAATTGTATGTTTATTCAAACCTTTTTGAGGGAATACATTTAAGAGGAGGAAAATTAGCGCGTGGTGGCTTAAGGTGGTCGGATAGGACGGAAGATTTTCGCACTGAAGTTTTGGGGCTTATGAAAGTTCAGATGACAAAAAATGCGGTTATTGTGCCTGTTGGTGCAAAAGGTGGGTTTGTAATAAAGAAAGTTTATAAAGATAAAAATATTTTAAGAGAAAAAGGTGTTGAGTGCTATAAGGATTTTATCAGAGGAATGCTTGACATTACTGATAATATAGTTGATGGTAAAATAATTCCACCAGAGAATGTAATTAGGTATGATGAAGATGACCCATATTTGGTAGTTGCAGCAGATAAAGGCACTGCTTCATTTTCTGATTATGCTAACCAAATAGCCTCTGAGTATAATTTTTGGCTTGGCGATGCATTTGCATCTGGTGGATCAGCAGGTTATGACCACAAAAAGATAGGTATCACAGCCAGGGGTGCGTGGATTGCAGCACAGAGGCATTTTTGGAAAATGAATAAGGATATTTATCAAGATACAACTGTCATTGGAATTGGAGATATGGCTGGCGATCTGTTTGGAAACGGTATGTTACTTTCAAAGAATATACATTTAATCGGCACATTTAACCATATGCATATTTTTGTTGATCCAAATCCTGATGCAGAAAAGAGTTTCATAGAGCGTAAGCGTCTCTTTGAGTTACCAATTTCAACTTGGATGGATTATAACAAAGATTTGATTTCTCAGGGTGGAGGAGTATTTGAGCGTAGTAGCAAGCTCATAAGCATTTCTCAAGAGATGAAAAAACGCTTTGACATTAAAGAAGATACGTTGTCCCCAAGTGATTTAATCAGATATCTGTTGAAAGCAGAAGTGGATTTCATATGGAATGGAGGAATTGGCACGTTTGTTAAGGCAAAGAGTGAAAGTCATGGCATGGTCGGTGACAAAGCAAACGATGAGCTAAGAGTGAATGGTAAGGATATTAGAGCTTCTATGTTTATAGAAGGCGGGAATCTTGGTTGTACACAGCTTGGGAGAATAGAATATGCTGAAAAAGGTGGATATATCAATGCAGATTTTGTTGATAATTCAGCCGGGGTAATATGTTCGGACCTTGAAGTTAACATCAAAATTGCATTTGTTTCGGCTATGAAAGCAGGAGGTATTTCTTTAGAAAAAAGGAATGAAATACTGGCCAGCATGGTAGATGAAGTTGCATCCAAGGTGCTTGAGGATCACAACAGAATTGAAACCAAAGCATTACTCCTTGAATGTTTGCAAACTAGAGAGAGATTGGAGCAGCACCACAGGTTACTGCTCAGTTTAGAGAAATCTGGGCTGTTAAACCGTAGTATAGAATTTCTTCCAGCTGATGAGGAAATAGCAAAAATGTTAACTAGTGCAGAAGGTTTCAGCTCTCCTCAGCTTTCTATTCTAATGTCTTATGCTAGAACAGCAATAAAAAATGAAATTATACATTCCGATCTTCCTGAAAAAGATCTTATATCTAGTGACTATTTGCGAGGTTATTTTCCTAAGAAAATGGTGACAGAGTTTAAGGATTCCATATTAAAACACCAACTTCGTAGAGAAATTATCTCTACTTGCATTGCAAATGACGTAGTGAATAGGATGGGTTGTATATTTATTAATAATTTAGTTGAGAATACTGGAATTAAGGCACACGAAGCAGTTAACATATATATCGTTGTTAACCATCTATATGATTTAAATAGCCTGTGGCAGAAAATTGATGAATTGGATGGAAAGATTGATGTTAACTCATACTTGCAAATAGTGAGAAATGTGCAGAAATTTATTGGCAGAGTATCATTTTGGTTAGTAAAAAATCTTGGCAAGCTTAGCTTTGTAGAACTGGATGATGTTACAAAATTTAGGGATGCAATTGAAACTTTAGGCCAGAACTTAACTGATGTTTTAGATGAACATCTATTAAAGGTCTATAATCATGGATTAACTTCTTTAGTAGAACTTAATATAAATAAAGATCTAGCAAAAAAAGTTGCTGACCTATGCGTTCTTGCTTATGCACTGGACGTTATATCCATTGCTGAGCAAACATCTTTGCCCATTCTTAACGCTGGTAAAATATACTTTGAGTTAAAGTCGCTGCTAAGATTCGATCTTATTAGAACAATTGCCATCAAGATGAAAAGCCGTTCTTCTTATTGGGATCGCAGCTTAGTTAATGATTTATTGGACGATTTAAGCAATTATCATTATAAGCTAGCTGTTAAAGTCATAAAAGCTACTGATAACCCCGAAGATAAGGTTCAAACCTGGACTTGTAATGATAAAGATTACATAGAACGTCACAACAGTTTTTTAGATGAGATGGTTGCTTCCAAACTTGATTTAAGCAAATTAATATTTATAATCAGAAGAATTAAAGTACTTGCTTCGTAGGGAGAATGTTTAATATAGGTTTTTCAGAAATTTTAGTTGTAGCTTTAGTGAGTATAATTGTTCTTGATAAAAATAAGGTGCCTATGTTCATTGACCTTATTAAGGTTATATATAGGTATTTTATGATTATAAAGTTAAAAGCTAAAAGATTATTGAAAGATGCCGGAATTGAAGACTTATATAAAGAGTGTAATACAGAGAAAGTAAATTATATAATTGGCAAAAATGGTAAGCTTTATCCTACTTACGATATAGATAATACATCTAAAGATAATGACAGCAAAGATCCTGGTAGTAGATGATGTACCATCTAATGTTAAGCTTTTAGAAGCTCGACTAAAAGCAGAGTACTATACGGTTATCGTAGCCCATGATGGCGAGGAAGCCATGGATTTAGTAGCAAAGCAGCAGCCTGATATTATATTGCTCGATATCATGATGCCAAAAATGAATGGTTTTGAAGTTTGTAAGAAGCTAAAGAATGATCTCTTAACGACTCATATTCCAATAATTATGGTGACAGCGCTGCATGACACTCACGATAGAGTGCAAGGCATTAATGCTGGTGCAGATGATTTTCTGACTAAACCAATAGACGAAACTGCTTTATCTGCAAGAATTAAGTCTCTAACACGATTAAAGATGATTATAGATGAATTGCGTTTGAGAGGAGAAACTAATGTTGAGATTGGTGGGGTAGCAGGAAGCAGTATTATGGATTACTCCAATCAGATTTTTGATGCTAACATACTTGTTATAGACGAGGACGTCTTTCAAGCAGAGCAGATATATAATATATTAAAGCAACGTTTTAGATCAATTAAAATACTGAATGATCCAATGGAGGCATTAAAGGTTGGTATTAAGGATAATTACGACCTGATTATTTCTGATATGCAATTTTCAAAAACTGATGGCCTGCGTTTGTGTTCTGAATTTCGTAGTAAAGTGGAAACACGTTATACACCAATTCTGATTCTTTCTGAAGATTATGATAAAAACAATTTAGTAAAAGCATTTGATGTAGGAGCTAATGATTATTTAACAGTGCCTTTGGATGAGGGTGAGTTAATAGCAAGGGTTAATTCGCAAGTGAAGCGCAAAAGATATCAAGATGCCTTGAGAATGAATTTATTTAATAATGCGGAAATGTCTATAAAGGACCCATTAACTAACTGTTATAATAAAAGATATTTTGATGCACACTTAAAAAACATTGTTAAGGACTCTGTGGAAAAGGATAGAAGATTATCTCTCATAATGCTCGATATAGATCATTTTAAGATGGTAAATGACGATTTTGGACATAGTGCTGGAGATGAATTTTTAAAGCAAATACAGAGAAGAATTTCTGAAAATATCAGAGTGACAGATTTGTTAGCTAGATTTGGTGGTGAGGAATTTGTTGTTGTAATGCCAGATACCAATATATCAGATGCATATACTATTGCAGAGAGAATACGCGAAATTATTGCTAAAGAACCTTTTATACTTTCGGACAAAAATACAACCCATAATGTAACTGTAAGCATTGGAGTTGCAGAAATGCAAAAATCTGACCTTGACGATATTAAAAAACTTATAGTACGTGCTGACAGATATTTATATAAAGCAAAAAACAGCGGTAGAAATAGAGTGGTTACTAGCTAATCCAGAATGTGATGGCATAGAAATTACTATCTATCAAAACTCGCAATCTCAAAAAAAATTGTTGCATGCTGAAAATATCCATGCTATAGACGCTAATTCTGGATTAAGGAAGGAAGAAAGTATAGGAAATGGAAGGCTTTTTGGATTTCACGGAATAGGAAATGAGAGTAGAAAAGATGTGAACCAAGAAATTAACAGGAGA
>JAITXQ010000001.1 GCA_031284675.1 Rickettsiales bacterium
GGTAACCTCATCTATTTTTTTTGTATTTGTTGAGTTTACCCTACTCTCCTGCCTTTTCTATTCTCTTTTTAATCCAGAATTAGCGTTTATAGGAGATTGTTCACCAAAAAACTTTCAAGCCCTTTTTGACAGAGCAAGTATACGCGCTAAAGTTAAAATCCGACCAGGACGATTATATAGCCGCAATAAAGTGGATAAGCCTAAACGTCATCACGTTTTTAGGAGAGTTTGCTAATGGAGGCTCTTAAGTTGACGCCATTGACTCAACACATACCCGACGCTGCTAAAACATCCCACATTTAAATGCTTTATTACGTGGCACTTAAATGGTATATTTCTTACCATTGTATCCAATAAAACCTTTACAATATTTTGATCATAGGGTTAACTTTACGAAGTTATAATCTATAGAGCTTCAATGAACGATTATCTCTCACTGCTAAACCCAGAACAACAATCAGCTGTAACTAACATAAATGGCCCAGTTTTGATATTGGCTGGAGCTGGAACGGGAAAAACAAGGACGATTACTTCAAGGATAGCACATATAATTTGCAATGGTCACGCTTATTCTGATGAGATATTAGCTGTCACATTCACAAATAAAGCAGCAAATGAAATGGTATCAAGGGTCTTGGAGCTGACAAACACGAATATACCATGGTTTGGCACCTTTCATGCAATCGCAGCGAAAATTTTGCGCCAGCATGCAGAAATTGTGGGATTAAACTCCAATTTTACAATTATTGGTGTGGATGATCAATTACAGGTAATAAAAAATATTATTAATGAAATAGGCCCCAATAATTTTTCAGAAAAATATAGCACCATTATGAATATAATTCAAAAATGGAAAGAGAAATGTTGGATGCCATTCAAAGTAGAAGAAGTGCAATCGTTTAGGCCAGTATACGTAATTGCGTTAAAAGTCTATCACCAATATCAAGAAAGGTTAAAGTTCCTTAACTCTGTAGATTTTGGTGACTTGTTGCTATATAATATACAACTCTTCAACCAGAATACTGAAATTCTGTCTTATTACCAAAATAAGTTTAAATATATCATGGTGGATGAGTATCAAGATACAAATGCAATACAATATCTTTGGCTAAAATACCTTGCAAAAGAGCACTCAAATATTTGTTGTGTGGGAGATGACGACCAATCAATATACAGTTGGCGTGGCGCAGAAGTTGAAAACATTTTAAAATTCTCTGATGATTTTGCAAACGCAAAAACCTTCAAACTGGAATGTAATTATAGATCAACGTCTCACATACTTGCAACCGCGTCATATGTAATCAATCATAATAAAACTCGGCTAGAAAAAAAATTGTGGACAACAAACGTTGAGGGAGAAAAGGTAAATCTAACAAAGTTATGGGACGGAAAAGCTGAAGCAAGGTTCATAAGCGAGCAAATATTAAAGCTTGATCGATACAGATTTAGTGATATTGCAGTGTTGGTGAGGGCCACTTTTCAAACTAGAGTTCTAGAAGAGTATTTTATAAAATATTCAATCCCTTACAAGATTATAAGTGGCGTAAAATTCTACGAACGCCAGGAAGTTCGAGACGTAATCGCATATTTAAGACTTATTACAAACAATAATGATGACCTCGCTTTTGAAAGGATTGTTAACCGGCCAAAAAGAAGCATAGGAGCTACAACTATAAAGAAGATATACACAACCGCTCAGGATAACAGAACCTCTTTTTTTGAAGCAGCAAAAATACTAATTGATAGTAATCAAGCAACCGAAAGAATTAAACTTTCATTAAATGATTTTTTAAATAAAATTAAAGCTTGGGAAGAAATAGTAAGTGCAAAACCACTTCACAAGTTTGTTGAAACTATAGCAAACCAATCAGGGTATATTGAAACGCTTGAAAGTGAAGGAATAACAGGTGCAGCACGAATAGAAAATGTCAAAGAGCTCATCTCATCTTTAAAAAATTTCGATAATGCCACAACTTTCTTGGAACACATAAGTTTGGTGATGGAAGTGGACAATATGAAAAATGATGACACCGTATATGTTATGACTCTTCATGCAGCTAAAGGACTTGAATTCCCGTGCGTGTTTCTACCTGGTTGGGAAGAAGGGTTATTTCCGCATCAAAGATCTTTTGAAGATAAAAGTGGTAAAGCTTTAGAAGAAGAAAGAAGGCTTGCATATGTTGGCATTACTCGAGCAAAGAAAAAATTAATCATCTCATGTGCGGATAGGAGAGAAATTAATAACCAGTGGCAACCGATGCGCACTTCTCGCTTCATTAAAGAATTGCCAAGAGAAAATGTTGAGGTAATTAAAAGCAACGTTGCCTACTGCTGAAACAAGTAATATTGCCATTATGCCTTTGTAAAGCTTTCAGCCTAATAAGCTACTGCTAGAGCTTGTGAAAAATTCTCTGTTTTTATTCCCTTCAATTTACTAGATAGATTATCTACAAATAAATCTGATTTAGTATAAATTTGCTCTATTTTCTCAGGAGATAAAGATGCTTTATATAAGACTTTTCTTGCACTGTATGGTATATATGATGCAGCGTATATAACACCTGACGTAAGATCCAGCAAGTTCTGAGAAGAAGTGATTATCTTGTATTCTACCGTATTTTTATCTTCTTCTTTAATCTCTTCAAGTATCTTTGATGCACCATGGGGAATATAAGACATTCCAGCTATAACATGCGAAGTTCCATTTAAGGCGTACGATACAACTACTGTTGTTGCTGATAGCGCTTTAGCTCCATGCTTTGCAGTATAAAGCAATCTCTTCAAAACCCTAATCAATATCTGTTTCTTCTATAGGATCAATCCCTACATTACTTTCAACAACACTTGGATTATTAGAATTTCTGCCGAAAAGATTCGAAAACATACTGAACACTTTTTTTACCTACTACTTAACATTTATACTAAGATATTAACCTAATATTAATTGAATGTCAAGCACATCCAGCTCCAATGCTAACTATTTCTTTTACCAATCAGCGTAACAAATATTTGGTCTATATCAAAATTCATCTTAGGACGCCAAATAGGGCCATCCAAATGCATATCTATATAGATTGGACTACTATAACCTGGTGGAATGAAAAAGAACCTGAATATAGAAATTAAAGCGAAGTTAGATAAGGTTAAATTAGAAGAGATTGACCCTGATGCTTGATCAATTCCAAACTGTAAACTAGTTGAACATATGCCATTGTTAATACTTGCTTTTCCGCTAACATTTTCAAAAAACGTACTGCCATTATATATATCAACATGAGCAAGTGTGGAAATTTCAGATTTATTCTTACTGCTTAACAAATTAGTGATAAATGAATTAAAATCCACATTAGTAAATTCTATTCCTTGTGTTTGTAAATTCACATCTCCTGATAAGTTATTAGCCCAGTCATGAAAGCTTTTTCCCTGAGCTTTGATTGCGCCACTTAAGCTTATCTGACCATTTACATTATCAATTCCTATAACCTTACCAATCCTTTGAGTGTCCGAATTGGAAATAAAAAATTTTGTATATATTGAATCTGATCTTAAATAACCCTGGAAAACCACTCGTCCCTGTTCTAGTGCGTAATTTACCTGTTTGATAGTAATAGTGTTATTTCTCATCACTGCATCTAATTTAAAATCCTTCAAAATGTTCTGCTCAGTTTTAAATTCTGCGATATTGATTTGCATATTTGCGTCAAAATCTCCTTTATTATCCAAAAGATTAAATTGTTTTGTCGACCACTCAATTTGGTTTATTTTATTTCTTGAATTTCTTTTCGTCTCTACTAAATTCGGTAATGTAATAATTTTTCCATTAAATTTACTACCCGTAAGGTTAATATCTAATAGAGGTTTAGCGTATTTTTGATCCATTAATACCTTTATATTACCGGTAATATCGAGATCTTCTCCAGATAGCTTTATTTTATCTGCAACTAACTTACCTTTTTTTATTTTTAGCAAAAAATCCAAATCTTTAATTTTCGTATCATTCAATGTAAAATCATTAATGCTGGTCTTTATATTTGCATCATACTTAAAATTTTTCAGCCATTGCACTTTAGATAAACTGCTAAATAATGAATAATCGTATTTATCTGTATTAAGATTATGCATGCTAAATCCACCATCAATCACATTGCGTTTTTTTGTGTGACTTATCTTAATTGATCCTTGCAAAAATTCTTTATCATTTAGCAATCTAATATCTGAAAGAGACAATATTCTTGGTGCAAAGTGTAACTTAGAACTTAGTGTAAATTGATTTTCCTGGTTTTCTTTTATTTTTATAGAAGGAAAAAAACATGAAATGAATGACCCAAAATCATTTCCTTCTACTAACAAATCACCGTCAAATTCAGATAGGGTACTATTATTTGAAATTTTTCCTGATAAGTAAGATATATTATTAATTCCAGGAAATTTAAGAAGCGTATTAACTTTTACTTTGCCATCAGTAAATTTTAACACAGTGTGGAAATTATCCAATATCCTGTTTTGATATTGAATGTTAGAAGCTTCCATATTAAAATTTAAGCTTAAGTTCTTTGGCACAACTTCTCTAAAACATTCTAGAATATCCTTTATATCTGTTGTTTTTTGTGAATTATTTTGTATGGAATCTAAGTCAATTTTACTAAAGCTAATATTGACATTAGTGTGGTTGCTTTTTCTATCATTTTGTATTGTACCACTGGCCAGCATGCTTTTGAAATCAATTTTCAAGTCAGTTACCGTAAACTCATTTTCATCAAGGTTGATATTAGATGATATCTCGATATTTTCACTAGGAATAACACAAGAAAGAAAGCTAAGATTAATGATTTTTGCTAAATCACTTACAGAATCAGAACTATTATTAATTGTTAGCGTTAATTTACCCTGAAGTTTTTCTTGATTTTTACTACCTGTAAATAGCAAGTTTATAAAATTTGATTCAACATTAATGTGCACATTCTTTTTTGTAATATTAACCTTTCCTGAAAAATCATAATTATTATCGCCGATCTTCACTTCACCAGAGAATTGCCTATTTTTTTTTACAGCAATCTCTTTTATATTAACAATATTACCATGATCAGCAAAATCATTCTTGAAACTTACTTGGCTGTCTCTTATTACTACATCAACTATGTTGTGATTGGCTTTTGCATTTATAATATTAATTAAATTTTCTTTATTGCTTTTCATGTCAAGCAAGGTAATTGACTTTGGTTGTAACGAAAATAAAAACAACGATAGGAGCGACGGCCTTACTTCAATTTTACTAACGCTAATTAAATCTGATAACTTTTGCTTTTTGTTTTCGTTATATTGTATATACACATTATAAATGGTAAGCTTTGGAGTAATCAATGAAACTTCAACTTTCCCTCCAATATGCACTTTAGCATCATACGTCTTCTCCAACTCTTTTATAATATATCCCTTGTAGCCACTCCAGTCCTTAAAAGTTGCAGCAACGTGCATTAGAATTAGTATGAGCGAGATTGATAATATGGCATATACAGAAAGTTTCATAGTTTATACATGTTTAAAATTCCCCATAAATGTTAAGTAAAGAGTACCAAAATAAACAATAATACTCAAAGCTATTAAAGTCGCTAGATAAACAATACGAGCCAGCATTTTATCAAAAAATAATCCTGCCGATAAGGAATTAAAAATATAAAGGGCTATTGACATAACTATCGTTGCTACAAGAATTTTTGTAATATTTAACAATAACGCTTGGCTAACCTTATACATTTTATTTATTGTTAAATAATGAACTAATAGAATAGAATTTATCCAAGTGGAAACGGAAGTAGCAATAGCAATTCCCGTATGTTGATACTTGTTCATTAACAGGAGGTTTAGCACTACATTAATTCCAAGACATACTAGCGAAAATATAGTCGGTATTTTTAAGTTACCTTTAGCAAAAAACGTGGGCAGCAATACTTTATTTATAATAAATGCAGGTAAAGAAAGAGAAAATGCTATTAACGTGGGAACAGTTTGCTGCACTGCATAATGGTCAAACTGACCATAAGAAAAAAGCATAAGTAAAATTGTGTCGGGAATAATAATAAAGGCAGCAGTTGTTGGCATAATTAACATTAATCCTATGTTAAGAGCTTTGTTCTGTATTTTGACTATATTTTTAGTATCATTCACCTGTTTTGAGATTAAAGGAAGAAGCACTGTACCAATTGCAGTACCGATTACTCCCTGCGGTAGTTGATTTAGTCTATCGGCATAATATATATAAGACACTGCATTTGGTATAAAACTTGCCATAATTGTATCAATCCATAGGCTTATTTGAGTCACACAGTTGTTGATAACTGCGGGTATTACACGCTTAAAAAATAACTTTACTTTATTACTTAATTTCAAGCTAAAAGAAAAAACTGCCTTTAACTTATATGCACTAAATAATATCAAAAGTAGCTGTAAAATTCCTCCTATAAGGACAGCTATAGAAAGATTGTGCACTGGAGTTTCGATATAAGGCATAAACAAACTAATAATTAAACAGAGGTTTAAAATAATTGGTGCAATAGCTGTTGAAGCAAAATGCTGCTTTACTTGTAACATTCCCCCAATAAGTGATGCAATTGACACAAAAATTATGTAAGGCAGCATAATTCTTGATAAAGTAACAGTCAGGGCAAACTTGCTTTGGTCAAATCCAGGAGTAAATACTTGAATCATATAAGGAAAGAAAATTTGCATGATAAAGCAAAAAATTACTAAGATAATAAACGTAATGGATATTACACTACTTGCAAAATTAAATGTCTTTTTGTCATCATGTGATTCTGCTGAATATAACGGTATAAAAGAGGTGGTAAACGCTCCCTCTGCAAAGAATGCGCGAAATAGATTGGCAAAACGAAACGAAGAAAAAAATATGTCTGCAAGAGAGGTTGCACCAATAACCGTAGCAATCAATACATCTCTTATTAACCCTGAGATTCTTGAAATAGCCGTAAAAAAACTAAATGTGAAAATACTTTTAAACATTGCTATTTACCACTACTTCAGATCATACTGAGTGTCAACATAATTGACTATAATAGTAAAAGTATCAATGAAAATATTTATTGATTATTAATGCATTCCAAGTTCAGATTCTAAAGACCTTCTGCAAGAAGAATTGGCTTAAATAATCAATTGACTATTTACGCTGGTATGTTAGAAATTTTATATCTTGGCGGGCGTAGCTCAGTTGGTAGAGCGTCAGTTTGTGGTACTGAATGTCGCCAGTTCAATCCTGGTCGCTCGCCCCATTAAAATTGTTTGCTTTATAGAAATATGAACATTGAATTAGTATGTAGCTACACAGTTGGCAAAAATTCTCTAATGGTCTTAAACAAAACCTCCAGTGAATGATTGTCAGACATGGTGTGCTCTGCCGATTTTATCAAGTGTACTTCAACATTAGTTGACTTGATTTTTTCAGCTAAATTTAATGAAGTTTGACAAGGAACATCTTTATCATTAATGCTATGCAGTAAACGCACAGGACAGTTTATATCTATTGTTTCTCTGTTTAAAAGCAGACTCTTCTTGCTATCTTCGATCAAATTTTTAGTTATTTTGTATGTACAATTTTGATCATGCTCTGAAGTAAAATCTATTACACCTTTAGAGTCTAGTTCTTTTTTTGCTTGTCTGATAATTGCTTGAATATTAAATCTTCAGTGAAATCAGGGGCAGACGATATGCCAATTAGTGCTGAAATTTTTTCTGGAAATTGAAGAGTAGCAAGCAACATTAGCCAACCTCACATACTTGAGCCTATAATTATTTGTTTACTGCTAGTTAATTCATTGATTACTCTAGCACAATTTTTTTGCCAATCACTTATTGTGTAATCAGTAAAATCACCACTTGAATGACCGTGACCAAAGTAATCAAATAGCACAAGTGCTATGTCATTTTCTTGGCAAAATTTGCGAATAGCAGTTGCTTTAGCTCCTTTCATATTGGATGCAAATCCACCGAAAAAAACTATAGAAGCTTTCTTTCCTTGTAGCTTTCGATATGCTATGTATTTATCACTTCCATAGGATAATTTGTAGAAATCCATACTACTTTGGCAAAGCAACCGGACTATCGCTCATTGAACGCAAATAACTGACTAAGTTTGCAACTTCTTGCGGATTGGAAATACCTGCGAACGCCATACGTGTACCTTTTATATGGGCTTTTGGGTTCTTTAAAAAGGCAAATAGTTCCTCATATCCCCATTTTCCACCTCTTTCAAGCACTGCTTTTGAGTAATTAAATGAGCTGCCAAGATGAGCTTTTTTGTTTCCAACTACGTTCCATAAGTTTGGTCCTACTTTATTGGCTCCACCTTTTTCAAAACTATGGCAGGCTATACATTTTTTTGCTGCTGACTTACCTTTGTCAAAATTAGCATTTTGCATGAGCGTTCCAATATCCAGCGCCACTTGCTCGATTTTTTGCTGAGATTCATTGCTGCCAGCAGCTACTATCGTTTGGTGTTCAATCTTATATTTCTCTGGACTGTACAGCATATCAACTACGTTACTGACTATCATAATGATTAGCCCAGAAAGTAAAATCGATGCTGCAATCTTATTAAGCTCCATAGTTAATTTTTATCAATTAATATTGCTTAAATTATGCAAATATTTTCGTAAACAGCAAATAATTATCTTGAGGCTTACCAAAGATAAAAATCTCTACCACTTAAAATAATAGTAAGCCTCTTTCCCGTTCTGCTTAAGCAGTCCATAATCCAAGTACACAATCATTTGACATAACACATTCATGTATACTTCCTGCAAACATTGACGCAACAGTTATCCCTGTAACTATTCCTGTAGTAGTGCAATAGCTCCTATTCCTGCACCTACTGCTATTGCCCACCAAGTTGCAAATACACCAGGAAGAACAGCATTTGCGGTTGCAGCAAGACTCACTCCAGCTGCTACACTTGCAATTGCTGCAAAAAGAAAAGGTGGCGTTAGTGCTGCTATTATACGTTTCTCTACAATACCTTCTTTCCTTTTTTCTTCGTTAATCTTATTGCGATAGTAACGGCGCAACCCTATAGCTACGAGCGCTAGCAAAGCTGGAAATGCAGCACCAACTACTCCACCTATAAAAAGGTGACAGAGCTGTGAAACTAAGCCCTAACCCTGCAAGAGTTTCTATTACAACACCCACTCCTACAACACCTCCTACAACTATTCTTGCGACAGACTGAAATTCGTAAGACTCATCTATTTTTTTATTTATTAAGAGACCAACTATAATCATATTTTCTGCCACTCATATAACCTCCATAATACTTCATTAAAAAATGTATATTAGCACTTTTATTTTAAATTTGCAAATTGGATATATTAATATATAACGCTCCAAAGAAATTGGTGAATACAATTATAGAACAAGCTTGAAAGTTCTGGTAAAGTAGTTTTATTTACAAAAAATATGCTACTTGATATTGAAAGGCGCAGCATAACAAATGCATCGTGGAAGTTGCAAGAAGCAAATCAAAGGGAAATCTTAACCCTTACTCAGAGATTTGAGTTACCAGAAATATTAGCAAGAACATTAGTTACTCGTGGTGTTAACATAGAAAATGCGGGAGACTTCTTATATCCACTAATCAGGTCATTATTACCAGATCCCTTTCATCTTCTTGATATGGATAAAGCTGTTTTCCGCATAATACAGGCGATAAATAATAATGAAAACATAGCAATATTCGGTGACTATGATGTTGATGGTGCAACGTCATCAGCATTGATTAACAGGTACCTCAGAGCGATTGGTATACATTCTATAATCTACATTCCAGATCGTGTTGATGAGGGTTATGGATTAAACGCAGGTGCTTTATTACAACTTAAAAAAAACGGGATCGATTTATGTATTTCCGTTGATTGTGGTACGCTTGCATATCAACCGATAGAAGATGCAAAGAACTTTGGTCTTGATATTATAGTTATTGACCATCACCTTGGTACAGAAAAACTACCAAGCGCTGTGGCAATTGTGAATCCAAATCGCCTTGATGAGAGCTCTCCTTATAATAACCTTGCAGCAGTTGGAGTGTCATTTCTGCTGATTGTTGCTCTTAATAAAAGCCTACGTGAGCAAGGATTTTTTATTAATAAAAAAGAGCCAGATTTATTTGATCTATTGGATCTTGTTGCCCTTGGAACTGTTTGCGATGTTATGCAAATTACCGGCCTAAATAGGGCATTTGTTTTACAAGGATTAAAGATTATGTCAGCAAGAAAAAATATTGGCTTGCGCATTTTATTTGATGCCTTAGGAATTCTTGAAAAACCAAGTGTTTCTCGATTAGGGTTTAGTATTGGGCCATGCATAAATGCTGGAGGAAGAATCGGAGAAGCATCGCTTGGTGCAAGGTTGCTTTCTACAGATGACGAAGGAGAGGCGCATTTCATCGCACTGAAATTAATAGATTTGAATAATGCAAGAAAAGTGTTAGAAAATGAGGCTATTTTGGAAGCTACAACACAAGCAGAAAAGTCTGCCCAATTAGGTGTAAATTTTATAATGGTAATCGGCAACTGGCACCAGGGAATAATTGGTATTATTGCATCAAGACTAAAGGAGCAATTTCACTTACCAACAATAGTAATATCTTTAAATAATGGAATAGGAAAAGCAAGCTGTAGATCAATTTTGGGAGTTGACATTGGTGCTGCAGTCCTTTCCGCAAAGTTTATAAATTTAATTATTGAAGGTGGCGGTCATAATATGGCGGCAGGGTTTTCGATTGCAGAAGACAAAATAAATGACTTACATGATTTTTTTACTGAAAGGTTTTCAAATTCTATAAACGAAAAAACTTTAAAAGCCGATGGTATAGTAACTGCTAAAGCAATAAACTTGTCTTTATGGAATCAATTGCAACGCTTGGAACCGTTTGGAGCTGGTAATCCTGAGCCAAGATTTATTATCCAAGGAGCAAAAATAAGAAAGCCTGAAGTTATAGGAACTGATCATATCAAATGTTTTATTGCTGATAATAATGTTATGGTAAGAGCTATTGCATTTCGTTCTACAAATACTAAGCTTGGCTCTGCTATCATGCAGGGTAACGTTAAAGCCATTTTAGGTAAAATCTCTATGAATTATTGGAATGGAAATGAATTTATACAATTTTTAATAGAAGATGTAATGACTATTAGCTGAGTTATTATTTTGCAATAATTACCTATCAATTTCGCCAAAAACTATATCGAGTGAGCCAATAATTGCTGCAACGTCAGCAAGCATGTGACCCTTTGCCATAAAATCTAAGGCTTGTAAATGTGCAAAGCCAGGCGCTCTTATTCGGCATCTGTAGGGTCTGTTGGTGCCATCTGAAACTATATATACTCCAAACTCACCTTTTGGTGCCTCAACAGCAGCATAAACCTCACCTTTTGGTACATGATATCCTTCTGAGTAAAGTTTAAAATGGTGAATGAGAGCTTCCATGGATATCTTCATTTCTTCCCTTGGTGGTGGAGAAATTTTTCTGTCTTCAGTTTTTATTGGGCCTTCAGGAAGTTTCTCTATACATTGCTTTACCAAATTAATAGATTGCCTAATCTCCGCCATTCTAACTAAATAACGGTCATAACAATCGCCATTTTGGCCAATAGGTATATCAAAATCTAGTTGATCATATATCTCATATGGCTGGCTTTTTCGTAAATCCCAAGCAAGTCCAGCAGCGCGCAACATTGGTCCGCTAAAGCCCCAATCAAGTGCTTGCGCTACTGATATTTCACTGATTCCCACAGTGCGTTGCTTCCATATTCTGTTCTCTGTTAAAAGCTCATTAACATCATCTATATATTTCGGAAATTGCTCTATAAACTTTGCAACATCCTCAATCAAACCTTCTGGAACATCTGCTGCAATTCCACCTGGTCTGATGTAAGCTGCGTGAAACCTTGCACCTGAAGCTCTTTCATAAAATTCCAGTATTTTTTCTCTTTCTTCAAAGAGCCATAAAAGAGGAGTCATTGCACCAACATCAAGTGCTTGAGAAGAGACATTCAGTAAATGATTTAGTATTCTCGTCAGTTCACAAAACAAAACACGCAAATACTTTGCCCTAATTGGAATTTTGCATTGCAGTAACTTTTCAACGCATAACGAATACGCATGCTCTTGTGACATTGGTGATACATAATCAAGGCGATCGAAATAAGGTAAAGCTTGAAGATACGTTTTATGTTCTATTAATTTTTCAGTGCCACGGTGCAAAAGCCCAATGTGAGGATCAGCCCTTTCGATCACTTCACCATCCATCTCTAAAACAAGACGCAACACCCCATGTGCAGCTGGATGCTGAGGTCCAAAATTTAACATCATTGTCTTTAGGTCAGGCATGTCTGGTAGTTTGAGATATTAAAATTGTATAGACTCAAGTACATTAAAAGTCAATTAAAAACCCTAATTTCTTCCATCCAAGAATCATTTCATTCACTTGCCTTAATATTCCAAGAGAAGGTAAGTCTTTTGTACTGAGCGGTAGGCGGACAGTTTTGTGTTCTATAAGACCAATATCATGCAGGAGTGCCTTAGTAGGTATTGGGTTGCTGGCAATAAATAGAGCTTTGCAAGCTTGTTGCCAACTATCCGTCTGAGGGTTCTCGCCATTGAAACATTCCTTAACATACTCATGCACTACACGTGGCCAAACGTTGGCAGCAACAGAAACCAGACCAACCGCACCCTTAGCAGCCATATTAAGTATCATATCATCATCTCCACAAAATACCTCAATATTTGGTGCAACTTCCTTATACTGAGCTAAAGTATCAACGCTTCCACTTGAATCTTTGATAGCCCAAAATTTTCCGTGGCTGGATAAGTTATGCACAGTTTCAGCATGAAGATTCACTCCTGCTCTTGATGGAATATTATAAAGCATAGCTGGCACATGTGCTTTTTTAAGCAAATTTTCAAACCATAAAGTCTGCCCCATGATTCCAGGCTTTGCATAAATGGGTGTTGTCATTAGATAGCCATGAATCGGCATATCTTTACAAAAGTCAAGCCATTCAAGAGTCTGATATAGATTCACTCCTGGCACACCGATTATAATTTTCGTATTTAATTTTAGCTTACATACGAATTCAACTAATGTGCGTTTTTCAGAATCAGTAAGCGATAGGCTTTCACCGGTGCTACCTAGCAACACTACACCATTTTCAGCTTCAGCTTGTATTGTAAGTAAACGCTGCAAACTGCTATAATCTATGCTATTCCCATTGTAATTAAAGGGAGTAACACAAGCAGTCCATAAAAATGTAGATTTCAATTGAAGTTATTAAAATGGTATTTCATCGTCGATTAGTTCATCTTTTATATCATTGTCAAAGCTTTCATGCTTATTTTTTTGTTCTGTTTCATTTTGTTTATATTCACTTGGCTTGTAATCGGAATTTGGCCGCGAATCTAAGAGAGTAAGAGCGCTATTAAAATTATATAGAACCACCTCTGTTGTGTATCTTTCACTACCGTTTTGGTCAGTCCATTTTCTAGTTCTCAAAGAACCTTCAACATAAACTTTACTGCCTTTACGTGCAAAATCTTTGACGATTTTTACTAATCCTTCACTAAAAATTACGATATTATGCCACTCTGTCTTTTCAGAGCGCGTACCGGAAAGTTTGTCAGTCCAACTTTCAGACGTGGCTATTGAAAAACTTGCCATCTCTTTTCCATTTTGTGTAGTCCTAATTTCAGGATCTTTTCCTAAATTACCAACTAGTATGACTTTGTTTATGGTACTACTAGACATAATTATGCTCTAAATCAATCCTTTTATTATCTTATGTGAAAATACTCTTGTCAAATTTAATTAAAAGTGCGCTTGGGGGGATTCGAACCCACGGCCTTTGCCTCCGGAGGGCAACGCTCTATCCAGCTAAGCTACAAGCGCATATATATTAAGTTATTTAATAGATAAGCTATCCAAGTCAAATTTTTGTTTTGGATAAAGCGTAAACATAATACTCCCATGTCCAAAATATATATTTTGAGAATCATTCGCTTGTTTTTTTATTGCTTTTTGATCTACGGTCCATATAAAAGTTACATAATTTTCAGTTACTGAATGCACTTTTAAATCCTGAGTGTTTATAAACAGCTTTCCATTTACCCATATTTTCCATATATCGGGAGAAAGGTATAAAATTGAGTCTAAGCTCACTACCTTACAATTAAGATCATCTAGTATCTCCTCTTTTATAGCTCTTGAAGACCGCAAATTAAACTGTTCCATTTCACTGACCATTCTATTAATTGGTTCTTCATCAAAAAAAATGCTTTTTATGTCGTTGTGTTGTGATAAAACGTCAAAGTCATTCTCCACTGCTTCCTTTATTATATCGTCCCGGTCTGTATGGCTTGGTTTTTGATTGTTGATAAAGAAACATTCTTTTGCACGCAAGTTTGCTATATCAATAAAATTATTGATTTCTTGATTGCCAACTTTAAGAACACTCTCAAAATATTTTTTCTCCGTAATCATTCCATACTTAGAATGATGACAAACCATTTCATCATTACCTTGTTTTTCTATATATACACATAAATCTTCACTATTTAGCCCTAATATTTTATGCTCAACAAAACTCTCATTATTAATGAGCTGTGTGCAAGAGTACTTCTTACAAATTCCCATATTCTCTACAATATCTTCACAACTGCAATATGCATTAACATTGAAAAATAATAGCGTAAAAATAAAAAGCAGCTTTGTCTTCATTTTATCTGCTTAATAAAGTATACCAGTCAAAAACCATATTAGCCCTTACTATCTCTACCATGTTACCGTTTAAAATTTGATCTACAGTTATAGTATCAATGTTTTTTGCCTTATTTAAAACAAGAGATTTAATCATAACATAACCAGGTAGCCTTGGAATAGACTGCAAAAATAAAAAAATATGTTTATCGCTGATTGAGCTTAAATTTAGAGTCACTTCGCTTTTTATTACTTTTGTCTGCTCACTTTTGTAAGGAATATCAATTTCTTCAGGTATAGAAATCGATATTTCAGGCTCTAATATGAAATATTTTTTATACAATCTACTAAGCTCAAAATTTAAATTTGCAATGTATCTGCTGCTGTGTAAATTTGAAAAAGAAATTTTTTTCCATAAATCTAAGTTTTTATTTAGAACAACTTCCTTTTTTTGAACCTCAGCAATCTGTAAATTAATGGAACGTATTTTATCAATTGCAATTTGGTTTTTATTATAGACCTTGTTGCTATAAATAACAACATATGTTAATAACCCTATTAATCCAACAGATAATAACAAATATAATATAAATTGAATTGCAACTCTTCTTTTTAACTGAAAAATGGTCATTAGTTTACATAGCCTCTCCTATTTCAACATCAATAGATATACTTTGCTCTTCAGCGGCAGGCAAGCTAGAAATATTAATGTCATGGGTGCGAAAATTATTGTTTAAATTTTTTTGTAGTTCCTCGTATTGACGAGAAATATCTTTACCAGATTGAAAATTAAACCTTAAAGTTGTGGTAATATAATTTTTTGCCTCATTATAATTCCACTTAAATGATTGAAGCTCTATATCTGGTACTTTTAATCTTTCTACATACTTAACTTGTGTAAGAGGAGAGTATTCTATTTTTGATAAAATATTATTGATATTGATAAAATCATAAATTTCATCTATTTTTTTTACATTATAGCTTTGGCTAAGTTTTATTAATTGGTTATTTAAGGCTTTCTTATTTGCTGATAATTTACCAGCAACATTAAAATTTGAATGTAAATTTAGCAAACAAAGAATGTTAATTACAACTAAAACCAAAGCGAAGTATAGAAAAACTCGAGGAGAGCTTAAATAAAGGTAATTGAATAGATAAAATTTTTTAGTTTCTTTTGTATTAAAAATAGCTGTTGGCTTGTTCTTAAAACTATGAAATAAAATTACGGTATCGCAGAAGCTATCTTTTTCACTTATGGCTAGCTCTGCTCCTAATAGTTTGCCTAGTTCATATGGAGTTAATATGCTCACGCTATTCTCTGAAAAATTTATGACTGATAAACTAGCTTTAATATTTTCTGACATTATGATGCAAAGGTCGATAGGGTCGTTTTTTTTAAAACCAAACTTAGTTAAGGATCGAATGGTATTTTGTACCTCCTGATATATTCCACCCGCAATAATTCCCGGTAAATTATCATTAGTAAATGGTATCAAACGCGTAAATACCATTTTATTTTCTTTAAGAACCACTTGTCTATAGCCTCCAGTTTTGGTTGCAACAACTATGATTTTCCAATTATTAGGATCTTTATATAAAACCTTTTTTGCTATATTATTTATCTCTATAGGAAACATTAATATTCCCTTAAAGTTAGAGCCTATCTCTATAAATACACTCAACCAATATTCTACTAAATGCTTTGCTTTTGATGAAACAAAAAGATAGCACCAGTTTTGATTAAATTCGTTTGGCTTCTCAACTAAAAAAATTGAGCTTACATCGTTATTGCGAGTAAAATGCTCCATCTTTGTTTTTGCTGATAGATAGGCGCTAATCTTATTTACCCTTGGAATAGACTGTAGCGAGTAATTTTGATCTGCATGATTAAGCACCAGGTATAGAGGTGCTTTTTTATCGGATGAAAGACATAAACTTAAATCAGAAACCGCTTTATCATTTTTGTCCTTAACAAAATACCTTTTATTTAAAGTATTATTTTTAAAATATAGTAATATTATGCCTTCTTCTCCAATAGAAAGCATGAACTTACTTTTGGATTTTGAACCAAACATATTGACAGGACGTATACTTATCTAGAATTAAGAAGGTAATTTATTGAAATTCATTAAACGTTAGAACGCTAATTCTGGATTAAAAAGAGAATAGAAAAGGCAGGAGAGTAGGGTAAACTCAACAAATACAAAAAAAATAGATGAGGTTACCCATGGAAGATATAACAAAACTGTTTTGTCT
>JAITXQ010000082.1 GCA_031284675.1 Rickettsiales bacterium
ATAGATCTCCTGTTAATTTCTTGGTTCACATCTTTTCTACTCTCATTTCCTATTCCGTGAAATCCAAAAAGCCTTCCATTTCCTATACTTTCTTCCTTCCTTAATCCAGAATTAGCGTCTCTAGATCCCGCTAACAAGCAGCGGGATGACAGTTGTCGATAAGCCTAAATTACTTTAGCTATAAATGTTTAAGAAATTTACCAAGCAGAAAAAAAGGCAAAAGAAACCCCGTGTAGATAGTTGTTCACTCTCTAATCCTTCAAATTGGTGTTCTATACTGTCTTAAACGCTTTATAAGCGCGTTTCAGCTTATATGGTAAAAACCTAGAAATGTTGTGAAGACATAAGGTACATATAGTGCAAAAAATTAAAAATAAGACGCCAACTACGTTATACTTTTGCTGTTTAATCTGCATAAATAAAGATAACTGAATACCTTCAGTACCATGGTAAGGGGGCTGGCGGAGTTTGTCAAGTGATTTTTGCATTTAATCTGTTTTTATGAGTAAAACAATCTGCATACCGCTTAGCTAACATGAGTTTTGTTTTGACTTTTTGTGCTAATTTTGCAGAATATTAAGATTATCATTTGAATCAAATGCATGACAAAAGGGGATTGGGAAGCGGTAATTGGGCTTGAGGTACATGCTCAAGTTTCTTCTAAGGCAAAGTTATTTTCTAGCTCATCAACGGAGTTTGGTGCTGAGCATAACACTCAAGTTTCTCTAGTTGATGCGGCAATGCCAGGTACATTACCAATACTAAATTATTACTGCATAGAGCAAGCAATACTCACCGGTCTTGCGCTTTCTGCAGAAATTAACAAGAGCTCTTATTTTGATCGGAAAAATTATTTTTATCCTGATTTACCGCAAGGTTATCAGATAACTCAGTTTTTTGAGCCGATAGTTAAAAACGGCAGAGTGTTTATCAACAATAATGAAAAAGAAGTGAGAATCGCAAGAATTCATTTAGAACAAGATGCAGGAAAGAGCGTTCATGAAGAAAGCAAAACTTATGTAGATTTAAATCGTGCAGGGGTTGCTTTAATGGAAATTGTTTCAGAGCCGGATCTTGGGTCGTCTGCAGAAGCTGCAGAATTCATGAAAAAATTGAGGCAGATTTTGCGTTACATTGGCTCATGTGATGGTGATATGGAAAAGGGATCACTTCGTTGTGATGCAAATGTTTCTGTCCGCCTGAAAGGCAGCAGCACACTCGGCACTCGCTGCGAGATAAAAAATCTAAATTCAATACGTTATATTATGCAAGCTATAGATTATGAAATACAAAGGCAAATTGAGCTTTTGGAAAGCGAAGGAGAAATAAGTCAAGATACCTTATTATTTGACGTTGCTTCAGGAAAAACAAAGGTGATGCGCAACAAAGAAGATGCGAGTGACTACAGATATTTCCCTGAACCTGATTTACTGCCTGTTGAGATAAGCCAGGATAAAATCGATCTTATTAAATCATCTTTACCTGAGTTGCCAGGGCAGAAAAAGCTGCGATACATTGAAAAATTAGGTATCAACGAATACAATGCGGATGTTATTACTTCTGATAAAGCAACCGCTGATTACTTTGAAGAATTAATAAAAAAGCATGATTTAAAGATCGCGGTTACCTGGTTAACCGTAGAGCTTTTCGGTCGTTTAAATAAAGCAGGTATTGATATTGTGAGCTCTCCAATCAAAGCAAATGCCTTGTCTGAGCTCTTGGATTTTATCGTTGATGGAACAATCTCTACTAAACTTGGCAAACAAGTTTTTGATATTATATTTGAAACTGGCAAACCTGCATCTCTAATCATAGAAGAGCAGGACCTAAAGCAAATAACCGATAGAGGTCAAATATTAGAAGTTATAGACAAAATCATCAATAACAACCAAGATAAGGTTCAAGAATACAAAAGCGGTAAAACAAAATTGTATGGATTTTTTGTTGGCGAAGTTATGAAATTTACCAAGGGAAAAGCCAGTCCTGATGTCGTGAATTTGATTTTGAGTGAAAGATTAGAGTGAGGTGCCTGTAAGATTATCCTGCTCGGCGGTTAAACGCACCTTTCATGGTATTATGTATCAAGCGAGATGGCTAATGCTGTTTCCTAAGCATGCAGTAGATAGAGAGTATTCTTTTCGCCTATTCACAGAGGAAAAGTCAGCTAGGGGTTTCGATGATATCGTTCTTTGTTGTGAACAAGACGGAAGAGTAGCACATAGGTTTATACAAATCAAGCATAAGAAGGATAGGCACAAAAAGATCAGCATAAGTAACTTATTAACACGGGGAAAGGATGGTGCGTTTGGCTTAATAAAATATCTAATTGCTTATTTAAAAATCAAAAGTAGTGAAGAGTTTGAGGGTGAAATAGAGGATTTTGTCATTGTTACAAATGCTGATTTTGATTTCGCAGATTTAATACCACGTGAAGTGAGAAAACTGAGAATGATGTTGAGTGGAGAGAATTAAAGGGAAGGAAATTTCAGTCAGAAAAATAAACACAAAAGATGAGTTTTTAGATATAGGTAATAGTGCAAAATATAGAATTAATGATTCAGACGATAGTATTGCTCAATACTTAAAGCAAAGTATGGATTTTATAAAGCGTGAGGTGGATAGAGATGTAAGCGATGAAGAGATAGAAGGCTTTTTAAATGAACTAGTATTTGCGGTTAATTTGCCTAATGGGGCTGAACTTAGTGAAATCATTAAGAGTGAGTTAGGCAAGGAATTCAGCAATACTGATGCAAAGCACTTCTGCAGCCGTTACCAGGAAGAAGTGCTGATTTCGCTGGAGAAAGAAGAAGAGGAGTTTCTATCATACGAGCAAGCAAAAGCCCTACTTGAAAAAATAAGAGAAGAAATTTTAGGAGCGGTTTGGTTTGGCGTGATAGAGCCAGTGGCATCTTTCACTGGTAGAAGTAGTGAATTAAAAGCTTTACATAACGCATTACGAAAGAGCACGGGCAGGCAAGCGGTGATATCGCAGGTTGCTACTATTAGTGGTCTTGGAGGAGTGGAAAAAAGTGAGTTAGCTAGGAAATATGCTTACAAATATGGAAAGTATTATGGTGGCAATGTTATATGGATAAATGCTGAAAACTTTGAAGATATGAAAAATTCTTTCTTGAGGTTAGCTGGGGATGATAGATTAGGCATTCCTCCCAAAGATAAGCACGGAAGGGACAAGACGATAGAAGCTATTGTTGAAGAAATATATGCTTTCTTTGCAAGAAGGAGAAAGAAGAGCCTATTCATTTTTGATAACGTTGAAGGATATAAAGACGTTAGAAGATTTTTACCTTTATCTTTAATCCTAGGCATAAAAAACCTTATGTTTTAATTACTTCTCGTGACTGTAAGTGGAATGTAAGAGGAGAAGGGGATATAAAAGTAATACAATTAGATGAGTTTGGTGAAGTAGAAGCTTTAGAATTTGTTAGAAAAGCTTTGAACATAGAGAACAATTTGCAGGATAGGGAAATAAAGAGCTCACAAGAGAATTACAATATTTCCCATTAGCTTTAGGACAAGCAGTTGTATATATTCAAGATCGAAATGAGGAATCAAGATTAAGGGGTGATAAGAGATTTAAAATAAGTGATTACTTAAAAGAGTATCAACAAAATGCAGGGGTATTGCTTAAGAAAGGAGTTTATAAAAATGAAGATCGTTATACTAAAACAGTTTTAACAACTTGGAACATTACGATGACATATATATGCAAGGAATATGGCTTTGAAGCATTAAGCATTCTTGAAATAATGGCCTATCTTGCTCCTGACAATATCCGCATCAAAGAAATTTTTTCAAAATTAATAACAGATGATAAGGCAAAGCTATGGAATGCTGTTGAGTTACTTAATCGATATTCAATGATTAAATTAAGGGAAGGAGTAGTAAATATTCACAGACTAGTGCAGAAAGTAACTGTATTGAATTTACAAAAGGAAGGCCGAGAAGAGGAAGTTCTCAAAAAGGCTTTAGAACTGGTAAACAGTGGTGATTTAGCAAAAGATAGTAAAATTCATGTTGCATCTATTTGGGGATATGCAAGTAAATACGGTAAGTTAATTGATGACTTTTATTTTAACTCAGTTTATGTATACGAGGAAATATTTTTTACAAATGAAAGTAATCCTTTGCACTTGCTTGCTAAAAATGGCAGCTGTGAGGCAGTTAAAGCCATATTAACGCATGTAGAAAAATGTCACTCAGGTAAGTTGAGAGAAGTTGTTAATATTGAGAACAATCAAGGTCAAACTCCGTTACACATCGCTGCCGAAAATGGATGGTTAAATATAGTTAAAGTACCTGATCAGTCAATGGCGTCAACTTAAGGAAGCGATTATGTGTAAAATTTCTCTCTAAAATTTTTACCATTAAATTATCCAAAGAGTTAAAGAAAAAACGCTGTTGTTTCTATGAAAAAGTTTAAA
>JAITXQ010000065.1 GCA_031284675.1 Rickettsiales bacterium
ATTAAAAAAAAATAGCATTTTTAGTAATTTTATTAATATTTTTTGGTTGCGGAAAAGAACAAAAACAAACAATAAAATATAAATATAATAGCGATGATATTACGAAAATTGAACGTAAAGAAGATGTCGTTGGATATGAAGAAATAAAAGAGTCAAAAATCAGTTTACACTCAAAGTATTCTCGTCCACTTAAGTTAATATCCAGGGGAATTATTATAAGTGTGTTGGGAAAACGGTTTGCTATTCCCAACGTGTCTTTTTTAGGTAATATTTTGGCATTTAGCGGATTTTATCTTCTCACTAGTGCCATCGTGCTTGAGGGAGCTGCTATTATGGAAAATAATCGTATAATACATCATTATAAGAGTATCTACACCTCAGATGAAGTATATGTAATCGCATACAAGGCAGAAAAATGAAAAAAGCAATTGCTATTTTAATGATGTTAAGTTTAGTAAGTACAGCAAATGCAGCGGTAGCTGTATACAATACAACATATGCAACAGAGGTTGATTGCGAATGCAATTTAGTCTCTGTTTTTACTAAAAAATGCAAATGTAAGGTTAATACAAGTAATGATAAAGTTATGGCTATGTGTGAAGCTGGATTCAGAAACAATGGGTATGAACTAACTTTCGTTGATTCCAATAAATCGACGCTTAAAGATACAACTCTTCTTTTAGTCGGATCATTTTTTACCTTAGTTACGATTGGATTAACTCGTCTTTGCATGAAATTTTGTTAGATTGTATTTTTATATGCACAGAAAAAAATCGGCAGCACTGAATAAAAAACATGCGATAGGAGTGTGATATTGCGAAAATACCCCGACGCTGTTTTAGAGCCTTTATATGGGATTTAAATGAAGAACCATTTGAAATACTTGACACAGCAATGGCAACCAATGTGCAAACGTATAAAGACATTTTATACTTAACTGCTATTACACATATCGTAGTTAAACCAACTAATATATCTAAAATAACAACAAAACATGATGTTTTACCATACTTCATGCTAAACGCATGATAAAGCAGCTATTACAAGGCCATATAAAGGCTATAATGGTAGTTAAAGCTATATGCAAACAGATAAATCAAAGGTAAGAACTTAAGGTGAATATTAATGATGAAACAAATATTCATTAGCGTCATGCTTAAAGCATGACGCTCCTAACAGCATGTGGTAAGACAAGTAAATTAGTTTCTACTACACAGGCATCAGCACCTGTAGAAATAGAATTTGAACATACAATATAGCAACATAGAGTAAACCTTTGGCTTACAGATTATGACTGGAAGATGCTCAAATACGGAGCAATAGGTGTATGATTAGCGTTAGTATTCTTTGCAGGAGTGATGTACGGTGTTCATACCTAGGAGCAAAAGCAGGAAACGAAAGAGGAAGAGATAAACAGTTTGCTATTGACGCACCTAAATTCAAGGGGAACCGTGATATTGGCATAGAAGAAGGTAGGAAAGAAGCAACAAACAAGGCAAACAATTCAATGCATCATATGCACATAGATCATGGCAACCAGGTACTTCAGTTGCAGTGAGATCACGAAGGTCAAAGATAGGAAGCACAGTCATATGCAATACGACAATATAATCAGGGAATTACACGTGGGAAAGGACAGGGTTTCAAAGCAGAACAGAACCTAATGTTAAGAGCAGTAGGAGCAAGAAACGTACAATGCGAGAACAATCAGGTTTCATCATTTAGCGTATCTGTACCAACACCCTTGGCCCAGGAAATAAGAAGCGATTATAATGATGCGTTTGAGTACTACATAAACTTTAAAGTACCAACTGAATAATAAGAAGTATAGCAACTCAAGGGGGCAATAAGCACCTCAGTAACAATAAATGGAGACTTACAATGAAAAAAGAATTATATCAATAGCAGCATTCCATTAGTAGCAGGATGGGTGCCGTATTAAAATATTTGAGATACTGCGGTTTAAACACTATAAGGCAGAATTTTTAATAAGAATAATAAATATTCCCAAAGGAAATTTTATGAAGAATCTAAAAAAACCGTCTTATAGGTAGTCTTGCAAATGTATTGCGAACTTGCAGAATTGATGAGTGTTCTAGCAAAAATCGTACTATAAGCAGATGGATCTAATAGATTAAGGAATTAAAAATGGAAATTAAAGAAATCCTAGAACGTGAATTAAATTTGATTAATAAAGTTGAAGAAAAGAAAGGAAAATACGGGATATCATTGTTGGATTCGATTTCTAACGGTGAGCCTTATTTGGATCTGATTAAGGAAATACTAAATTATAAACGTAAAATACTTAAGATGCTAACAGCGATAAAAGTCAAAGAAATAGAACAAGGCGCTAATAGGAGTGTGCCTATCACTCCGCCTTGCGGAAAGTAAACAACAGTTAGGAGCTCTGTCCCCTTAAAATTAAAAAATTTCGCTCCTAAGTACTTCTCGCAAAGGGGCTTTCATATTGTACTAACTTGATTTACAATATGCTAGGTCGCGACAAAAATGAGAGAGAAAAGATGGCTGTTGTTCCTGGAAATTTGTATGTATTGCAAGCTCGTTCTGACGGTGAGTTTGATTTAGTTGAATATATTTCTCCTACTCCTGTTGAAGTTATGTTAAGTCAATTAGTTTCAATAACTAAACATAACTGAGTAAGTTAAAATACAAGCCTAATCTAAAAACATATCAAAAATCACATCTTTTAAACCACTGTTGGAAAGCTGCGTCTTTTAATTGTATATTTAGATTTAGTGTCTAAATGCCTTGAGTCTATAACCTGAACCTATTTGTTAAAGAGAAATCTTTATGGAACTGGCAGTTAGATAATAATATGGACGGAAGAGTTGGATAACTACAAAGACTATTACTGTAGCCATTTTAGCTACTGCACAAGCGTATGGATTTTACACAACATAAAATATAAGCGGACACTAACCAGTTATACAAAGATATTGGACGAAAGCAGCAACAAGTTTACAATATAGAACAAATATAAAAAATAAAAAACAGTTTTATGTGTTAAAGATGAAAAATTATTCGTATTCAAAATATCCTAAAAGAATTGCTTATGCTGAAACAGGTTCGTCTAGACAGGTAAAAAAGTTTAGTCAAAAGTTTAGTGATGGATTTTATGATTTAACTGAAATCGAAATGGAACAGTTGAGCCGAAGTCAATTTGCTTTCGGCTCAATCTATCCATATACGTTTGACGGATTAGCTTATATTGCAACGCATTATAAGGAATTATCTGAAGAATATGGCAGAGAAATTATTAAAGATGCAGGTGATTATCTTTATCAAGTTGAATTACCTTTTGATGACTTTATTCATTGTTGTTTACTCAATTGGACTGATAGTAAAAAATATTTAAAAGAGGAAATGCGTAGATATGTTTCAGGTTCAAAAACTAATGAACATAAGTTCTTTCGTTGTATTCCAGTTGCGAAAGGCAAATACTTAATGACCCAGCCTTTAAAGATAAGTTTCCTGCATAAACTTAAATCCAATATGACAGAACTTGAAATCCAAAGATTAAAACAGATAGATAGATTTAATGATGAAGCTAAAATTGTTCAAAATATAGTAATACATGTTATTAAACCTTTTCTTAATCCAATTTTGCATAAAGGTTTAGGACATAGTTGGTTCTCTGTTCCTAGTGCCTTGCAGGCTAAGATTGATTATCTTTTGAATAATAATCCTTGCGTCGGATTAACTTCATCATTCGTAAATTAATTTTTTATTATATGTATCTTTTAATAAATGCAATTTTAAAGTATTTACAGACGTTTAAAACGCTATCTTAGAGATTAGATCATTTGATTAGCTTTCAAAACAGTTTTAACAGTGCTATATTTTGCAAATGAAACATATAACATACTTAATAATTTGGTGTTGGTTTATTATTTGGATAATTAAAAATTGCTAGAATTCACAATTTTTATATTAGAAATACACAAAGTAAAGAGTGTTATTCCAACCTTCGACAACTTCCTTCAGAAGCTTTTTTAAAGGTCACTTGGTCTTGTTTTATCCTTAAAAGTATGGAAGGTAAAACTGACTTTATTTGCCTTTTTGATAATGCAATGCATGCATTATCATTTTGGGGCAGTTTTCTGTTGGAGACCTTAATTTCTTTGACAACAGTAGCTTTATTGTTGGATGAGTGTGGCAAGAAGGCATCTGATACGAACACTAGACTTGGGAAAAATAGCATAGAAATTAGCTGAAAAAAATAAAGACACATGTTGAGAATTAATTTATGTCATTGTTGGCGGATTTTCTATATAAAACTTTAACATCTCTGTTGAAAATCATCTATTTCTTTAACAGTCATTTTTTCATTAGAAGATAAATAGAACCAACGTAATGCTTTATCTATAGGAATAATTCTGTATTGAGCGGTAGAATAGAACTTATTTAAAAAATCAACTATTGAGCCATAAGTAGTTCCTTCACTACTATATTTTTCATTTATAATTTTATTCATTAAATTTTTTGTCTTTTGAAATTTTATTTGTGAATATAAATTATAAAAAATTTAATCATTACCTTCACTAAATCCTATTACAAAATAAGTCTGACCTGTGTCATTTAGATTTTTCCAAAAATTTCCATTACGCCAACCGTTAGTTCTACCTACATCAGAAAAAAAGACTTATTTGAAATAACAACAACATCGAAATGCTCAAAACAATTCTTTTCATAGTACCTTTTTAATCAACTGGAGGATTTTCATCCAAAAAAATATTTTATAATATATAATAGTACATATTCATATTGTAAAAGTATATTCAACTACTTGTTAATTTTATTTCATTGATAAAAAAAGTGACTTTAATAGCAAGAGGTATAGGTGAAAAGTTGAAAAGGATAATATCTTTATTACTAATAGCTGAATTTCTCATTTTATTCCCAGCCTGTCAAAGAAACAAAATAACGCAGCTACAGCCAACTACTACAGAGATCCAAGAGATAGCGCAGTCCTCTTCAAAAGACTGTATGTCTAGATACAGTAAGACCAAATTGTTCTTT